>CACYCV010000367.1 GCA_902772955.1 uncultured Ruminococcus sp. | reverse complement strand
CACGGTACGTGACCGCACAGGACGTGTTCGCGGGCGCGTGACCGCGCGGGACGATTCGCGCCTTGCTCCACTCCGTTCCGCTCGGTTATGTCGTGCCCGGCTTTACTGTCGCGGCCACCGCCCCACACGGCGCTTACGCGTCGCTTTGGGGCGGTTGCATTCTGACCGGGCATTTTCCCCAGAATTATTTTACACTAACGTTAAGTGCGGCGAAGTGCGTGACCGCACAGGACGTGTTCGCGGCAGCGCTCCACTCCGTTCCGCTTGGTTATGCCGTGTCCAAGTTTACTGCCGCGGACGACTTGACAAATGCACAACACATCCATGTTTATCGTTTAGTGAAGTCTTTGCTTTCCTATTGCACAAAATATTGGACAGTAGCGAAGCGAACACGTCCCGCGCGGTCATACTTCAAGGACATTTTCTGCTGGCGCCCGCCAAAAACATGGAAATCAATTTTTAAAAATATACCCTTTTCCTGTTGATCTTTGATGAAAAAACAGAAGTTTTTTGGAAAGGGGTCCGGGGAATAACCCTTTTTTCAAAAAAGGGTTTCCCCCGGCAGGGTTTGGGACAGAGTCCCAATATTCCGGAGAGGAAAGTTGATTTCCGTGCGCCAAAAAACCTTGTGTTGTTTCGGAATGGATTGTGTGCTACAATATGGAACAGGAAACAATCGATTCCGCTTTTGTCGGCAATGGAACCGCTGCGCTCTGTGTTGGTTGCTTTTTTCTTTAAAAAAAATGGAAAGCAGGATGAATGATGCATTATGTGATGGCAAAGGGGATATTATCCTCCCACAATGGCATGAATCTCTATCGCGGCTGTACCCATGGGTGTATCTATTGCGATTCAAGAAGCACCTGCTATCAGATGCGTCATGCTTTTGAGGATATTGAGGTCAAGAAAAATGCGCTGGAATTGCTGGAGGATACCCTTCGCCGCCGGAGAAAGCCTTGTATGATCGGTACAGGCGCCATGACGGATCCGTATATTCCTCTTGAAAAACAGCTCCAGTTTACCCGTAAGGCTTTATTGCTGATCGAGCAATACGGCTTTGGCGTAACCCTTCATACAAAGTCTGCCGGTGTTCTGAGAGATCTTGATCTGCTCAGACGTATTCATCACAAAACCAAGGCTGTTGTCCAGATGACACTGACAACAGCGGAGGATGCTTTGTGCAAAATAATTGAACCCAATGTCAGCCCCACCAGTGAAAGAGCAGAGGCGCTCAGAATCCTCCGGGATAACGGAATTCCCACCGTTGTCTGGCTGTGTCCGATTCTTCCCTTCATCAATGATACCCGGGAAAATATTCTGGCTATCCTCGAAATGTGTGCCCGGGCAGGGGTGAAGGGCGTGATTTGCTTCGGAATGGGACTGACCCTCCGTGAAGGAAACAGGGAGTATTTTTACAGCAAATTGGAGCAGCATTTTCCGGGACTGAAGGAGCGCTACTGCAGACAATTCGGAAACAGCTATGAAGTGAACAGTCCCCGTCAGGAAGAACTGATGCAGGTGTTTCATGAGTTTTGCAGGAAAAATCATCTTCTTCATCATAACGAAGAAATATTTGCCTATCTGAACCGATTTGAAAACCAACGGGACAAGGAACAGCTTTGCTTTTATGATTCATGACAGCCTTCTGTACTGGAAAATAGCGTCTCATCCGTCTGTTTTCGGAGAGAGTTATTTTTTTACTTTCGAAAAATCAGAAACAGCCATCCTGCACGATCTGTCATAGATTATTTTCAGCTCCCTCCCGGCTGCTTTCTTCCGGAGAGGGAGTGTTTATTTGCCCTTCGTCTTTTTCCGGTAAAGGGCATTTGGTTGTTGTAAAATAATTCTGGGGAAAAATCCCGGGCGGGGGCGCCCCTGCGGGCAACTTGATAAATTTGTTTCACATTCATGTTTGTCGTTTAATGAAGTACCTTACTATCCCATCATACAAGATGTTGGTTGTTAGCGAAGCGAACACGTCCAGCGGGGTCACCCGTATCTGATGCGGCACCAAATTTTTTTTTAACTATTCAGTCCCCCTCTGATTCGGTGATTTCCGATTGCAAATATGATAATTTTTGAATAAAAGTCCATAAATTCTTGCATAAAACCTGAATCCGTGAAACTAATAACGGAAAAAATTCGTTTTCGGGGATTGTCAAGGGGGACTTTTCCGCAAAAGTCCCCCTTG
>CACYCV010000366.1 GCA_902772955.1 uncultured Ruminococcus sp. | reverse complement strand
CGACATTTCGCTCCGCAGGATATTGACCAGCTGCGGCAGTTCATCCAGGTCTGTGCTGCGCAGGAAAGCACCGATCTTTGTGACCCGCGGATCATCCGGGATCTCCCAGACAGGACCGTTTTTTCTGATGCTTTTCAGGTTTTCGTTCAACAGTTCCGGTGCGTTGATGACCATGCTTCTGAATTTATAAATATAAAAGGGTTTTCCGTTCAGGCCGGCCCTTTTTTGTGAGAAAAAAATCGGTCTGCCATCCGTGATCCATATTGCAATGGCAATGATGAGCATGAGCGGACTCAGCAGGATCAGGGTAACTGAACTGAAAACGACGTCAAACAGCCGTTTGATAAAACGATAATACAACGCATTGTTAGGTTTAAGATCGTTTCTGTTTGGATTTCCCATAGGGTTATTTTAACACGAAAATGAAAAATTGAAAAAAACGTTATAATTATCTTATAAAATTGAAAAACCTGAGTTTGTGGAGGTAAAAATGATTAAGAATAAGTATGCTGCATTTGTCCTGTTTGTTATTGTATTTTTGGGATTATGGAATCTGGTAGATTATCTGTATACGACTTTTATTACGAATGGGACATATCAATTTGCAGCAGGTACTGATTTAGTTATCCCTGTTATAGTCTCAATTGTCTCCGGGTATTTTTTATTCCTAAGGAAGAATTCTGACTGATAGATTTCGGGTTGAATTTCTGTATTATGCTGTAAAATCATTTAGTAGAAATAAATTGGCAGGCGCGGGAGAAAGATGCAATGGGAAAAACAGCTTTTATCTGGGATTTGGACGGAACTTTGTTGGATTCGTATGAGATTATTGTTTCCAGTCTTTATCAAACTTTCAGAGAATTCAATATTGAGCTGGACAAAAATATGATCCACAGAGAGCTTATTACCTATTCCCTGGGGGTTTTTCTTTCAAAAATGCAAAAGGAGACCGGACTTGACCCTGAAACCGTGAAGGCAAGATTTTCCGTGATCAACGACCGGGAAGCATTGAAGACACAGCCTGTCAGACACGCGGCTGAGATCCTTGATTACTTGCGTGAGCGAGGCATTCCCAATTACGTTTTTACTCACAAAGGGTCGACAACCAGACCGGTTCTGGAGAAGCTGGATCTCTGCAATTTTTTTGAAGAGATCGTGACCGGTAAAGACGGTTTCCCGAAAAAACCGGATCCCGCTGCGGTCAATTATCTGGTGCGGAAATATCAGCTGGACCGGGATGATACGTATTATGTCGGAGACCGGACGCTTGATATTGCCTGTGCCGTCAATGCCGGGATTCGGAGCATCCTTTATTTACCAGAGGACAGCTATGCCGTACCGGATGGACGGGAGACCTTCATTGTGAAGGACTTGTTGGATATCAGAGACATCTTTTGACCGAAAGCATGATAAAATAAAAAAACGATCAACTATCGGGAGGGTAAAATGGTCAGAGGTATTAATTGTCCGAATTGCGGCGCTCCTTATAATCCGTCAAAGTTTGTTTGTGACAGCTGCGGCAGCTATGTGATCATGTCCAACGCCAATCAGTATAACGTGCCGAAGCAGACGATTGACAATATCGCAGAGAAGATCGACCGTGCTGCGGCTGATCCGGCGGCATCTTATCCGGGTACCTATGTGTTTGGTAAACTGCTGGGAGCCGGGGAGATACCGATCCGCATGGGGGCAGCCAATTATTACACCTCCGCCTTGTTTTCTTCCGGCGGCAAGCTGCTCTTGACCGGGACAAATCTGTATTTCAGCAGCCATATGTTCAATCTTGGGAATACCGACCTGACGATTCCGCTTGCGGATGTGACTGAGGTGAAACATGACCGGAACCAGATCGTGAGTGACCAGATTTCTGTCTATGTCGGCAAGACTCGCTATAAGTTTGTTGTTTACGGCGGAAAAGAATGGGTGGAACAGATCCGTTCCGCGAAAGAGG
The DNA here is from genome assembly GCA_902772955.1 of uncultured Ruminococcus sp. Lineage (GTDB taxonomy): Bacteria > Bacillota > Clostridia > Oscillospirales > Acutalibacteraceae > UBA1213. The sequence continues at coordinate 126 of CACYCV010000366.1, read as the reverse complement.
ATCCCTTTTATCATAAAACGATCGCTGCTTCTGCGGCAAACGAACCAAATCCTGCTCACGGGGATTATGCGGATGAGCTGGTCAAATTGAAAAAACTCCTCGATGCCGGCATTATCACGGAAGAGG
>CACYCV010000365.1 GCA_902772955.1 uncultured Ruminococcus sp. | reverse complement strand
TTTGGGCTCTTTACTGATACAAAAAGAGTATGGCTATTCAGACCGTGAACTGGTTGAGCAGATCAAGGAAAACCCATACTATCAGTACTTCATCGGACTTCCCGGATATGATTACAAATCTCCTGTGAATTTGAAGAATTCTCCATTTACAGATTAGCAATTGCATGGTATAATCAGGAAATAAAAGAAAGGGGCAAGGAATCATGATAGAAGCGGAGCATCTGCGGAAGGACTTCAAGAAAATTATCAAGGAGCCGGGACTCAAAGGCAGTTTTAAAGCATTGTTCCGACCAAAGAAGGAAATCGTTGTGGCGGCGGACGATGTAAGCTTTCAGGTGCCGAAGGGCGAAATTCTTGGTTTTCTCGGACCCAATGGGGCGGGAAAATCCACCGTCATCAAAATGCTCACCGGTATCCTGACACCCACCTCAGGACAATGTCGCATCAACGGACAGATTCCCCAGGATAACCGGAAAAAATATGTCCGTGAAATCGGCGTGGTCTTCGGTCAGCGTACCCAGCTCTGGTGGGACCTTCCCCTTCGGGAAACCTTTTCTGTATTAAAGGAAATTTATGAGGTGGAGGAATCCCAGTTCCGCTCCCGCATGGCATTTCTCAATGAGGTGCTGGAGCTGGACAGCTTTATTACCTCGCCTGTGCGGACCCTTTCTCTCGGTCAGCGGATGCGGGCGGATATTGCTGCCTCCATGCTGCATAATCCCAAGGTGCTGTTTCTCGATGAACCCACCATTGGCCTGGACGTGGTGGTCAAGGACCATATTCGTCATGCCATTATGAAAATTAACCGTGAGGAACAGACTACCGTAATTCTGACCACCCATGATATCAATGATATTGAGCTGCTTTGCGACAGAATCGTTATGATTGATCACGGCAGGAATGTCTATGACGGTTCTCTGCAGAAATTAAAGGAAAACTACGGGCAAATGCGTGAAATGATCTTTGAAACGGCGGATCCCTCTCTGACAAAGGAAAAATTCTGTCAGCAGTTTTCATTAAAAAAACATCAGCTTTCTGTCAAGCAGGATAAAACCCGTTTTAAAGTGCGTTTTGACAGTACGGCCATGCCGGTAGGGGAGATGCTGAACCGTACCCTTTCTCTGACCCGTGTCAAGGACATTTCCGTCAAGGATGCGGATGTGGAGGAAATTATCCGGCGGCTGTATCAGCAAGGGGAGGAACCGCATGAAAAGAATTCGTAAACGCTATTTTCCCTTCCTGAAGGCCGGTATGCAGACGCTGATTGCCTACCGGATGAATTTTCTGGGCTTTGTGATCGGCGGATTGGTTTACTGCTTTGTGATGTTTTATCTTTGGAGAGCTGTTTTCACCTCCTCCGGTGGAGATCGGTTTTTAGGCTTTACCATGACGGAGATGGTGCTGTTTCTGTTTTTGTCCAATGCCGCAACCCAGCTGACCTTCAGCTCGGTGAGCGGTGATATCGGTGAGGAAATCAAGGACGGCAGCATTTGTATGCGGCTGATTAAGCCGGTGGATACCGACTGGAGCTATCTCTGGAATGAGCTGGGAGGCGCTTTGCTGAAATTGCTGGTGTTTCTTTTGCCAATGGTCGTTGGTCTGGAAATCTACCGCACCTGTATCACCGGGCAGTTCCTGTTCAGTCCGGTACATTTTCTCCTGTTCCTGTTGAGCCTGATACTGGCCTATCTGATTTCCTTCCGGATCAATCTTTGCTTCGGGTTCGTGGCGTTTTATGTCAAGAATCTCTGGGGCTTCAATATTCTGAAAAACAGCATTATTCACTTTTTGTCGGGCAGTCTGATTCCCCTGGCCTTCATGCCTTCCGTGCTGCGGTTGATTCTGGAATACCTGCCCTTTGCGTCTATGAGCTATACGCCGGTGATGATCTACCTCTGCAAGTATTCGCCCCAGGAAATTGCCCTGCGAATGGGCATACAGGTGTTCTGGATCATCGCGATGTTTGGCCTGTCCAAGCTGGTCTGGCGGGGGGCGATTCGCAAACTGAGTGTACAAGGAGGGTAAGCGATGCGTCGTGCTTGGAAAATTTACCGGCTGCTGGCTGCACAGAATCTCAAACGGCTGATGGAATACAAAGCGGATTTTCTGACCGGCGCCGTGAGCTTCCTGATTGACCAGGCGGTGGGAATCGCTTTTATTTTCATTATTTTTACCCAGATTCCTATCCTGTCTGGCTTTACCTTTGAACAGATCGTTTTTATCTATGGCTTCTCCCAGATTCCCAAGGGGCTTGACCATCTGCTGACAGACAATCTCTGGTGTGTGGGCTATTTTATCGTAAAAAACGGGCAGTTTGACAAGTATATGACCCGTCCTATCAATCCTCTGTTTCATGTCATCGCCGAAACCTTTCAGGTGGATGCCGTAGGCGAGCTGACAGTGGGCGTCGGTCTGTTATGCTGGTCGGCAGGTCAGACGTCTTTGTGTGTGACACCCTGGAGTGTGATTCTCACCGTTCTGGCGGTTCCTTTTGCGGCTCTGATTTATACCGCCATCAAAATTGCTACCGCTGCCTTTGCATTCTGGATCAAAAGCAGCGGCTTTATCATCCAGATGATTTACGGAATGAATGAATTTGCCAAATATCCCACGACCATATACAGTGTGCCTGTCCGTGTGCTGGTTACCTTTATCATTCCTTTTGCTCTGACAGGCTATTATCCGGTCAAGGCTCTGTTGACAGGAGAAAATCCCTTTGCTGCCTTTGGTATTGTTGCCGGCGTGTCTCTTGCCTTTTTAGCGCTTTCCCTGCTGATCTGGAACAAAGGACTCGCTGCCTACGAATCCGCCGGCGGAGTCTGATCCGCGCGAACGCTTCCTGAGGATTACCCGCCTGTCGGCTTTCGCCGCAGGTAAGGGAGTATGAATAGTTGGTGGCTTCGGCCCCAAGCCCCTTTGGAGCTTTGCTGTCTGAGGACAGCACTCAGGGGCGCTGTCTCTGGACCCTGCTGCCCTTGAAAAGGCTGGCGAAACTTTTGCGGTTGCAAAGCGTTCCGCCGGTCGTTAGTGTAAAAATATTCTGGGAATAATTCCCGTTCTGCACGTTCGGTGTACGCAGGGGGCTTTCCGTGCACTTTTACCCCTCCGGCACTTCGTGCCGCCTCCCCTAAAGGGGGAGGCTTTGCGAAACGTTCTTCCGGTCAAAAAAGAACCGTCCCAAAGCGGTGCGGTAGCGCCGTGTGGGGCGGAAACCGCGGCAGGAAAGTCAGACACGGCAGAAACGAGGGGAACGGAGTGGAGCGCGCCGCGAATCGTCCAGCGGGGTCACCCGCCGGAGGGTTGTAATTTTTGAAATATCTGGTATAATGTTGGTATAAAGTCATAAAACGGAGGGAATAGTAATGATAGCGGTTGCCATAGACGGACCTGCGGGTGCAGGAAAAAGCACGATTGCCAAACGAGTGTCCGGAGAACTGGGCTACATTTATGTGGATACAGGTGCCATTTACCGGACGGTTGCCCTGGCTTGTATCCGTTCAAATACGGCCATTGAGGATGTGCAGGCAGTGGAAGCACTGCTGCCTTCGCTGGATATCCGCCTGATTTTCTTTAATGGGGAACAGCATATCCTGCTGGGAGATGAGGATGTATCGGAGGCAATCCGGACCGAAAACGTGTCCATGGCGGCATCCAGAGTTTCCGCCATTCCTTCCGTGCGTCAGTATCTGCTGGATCTGCAGCGCAATTTTGCCAGAAACGATAATGTCATTATGGACGGCAGAGATATCGGTACAGTGGTGCTGCCCAATGCACAGGTTAAGATTTTTTTGACGGCTTCTCCCCAGATCCGCGCCAAACGCCGTGTGCTGCAGCTGCAGGAACAGGGAATGGAAGCGGATTATGAAAAAATTCTCTATGATATTATCCAGCGGGATTATAACGATACCCATCGGGAAACTGCTCCCCTCAAGGCGGCGGAAAATGCCATAGAGGTGGATACCTCCTCTATGACACTGGAGGAAGTTGTACAAAAAATCACGGAGATTATAAAGGAGCAGACATTATGAAAAGACGCAGTGCTATGTTTGTGGTGGGCAGGGTGCTTGCCATCCCACTGTTTAAGTTCATGTACCATTACAAGGTCAAGGGGAAGAAGAACCTCCCCAAGAAGGGTGCCTATATCGTTTGCTGTAACCACCTTTCCAATATGGACCCGCCGCTGCTTTCCGTGACTCAGAAACGCCAGCTTTACTATATGGCAAAGGCGGAGCTTTTTGAAAAGAAATTTTTTGCCTGGGTGATCCGTACCCTGGGCGCTTTTCCGGTGCATAGAGGTGCCGGTGACAACAAAGCGATTGAACAGGCCGAAGAGGTTGTCAAGGACGGCCGCCTGCTGGGGATTTTCATCGAGGGTACCCGTTCCAAGACAGGTGAATTCCTGCGCCCCAAGTCCGGCGCTTCCATTATAGCCTATCAGACACAGACACCCGTGATCCCGGTGTGCATCACCCCCAAAAACAAGAAGGTCCGCAAGTTTCAGAAGGTGATTATCTCCTGGGGTAAGCCTATGTCCATTGAGGAGCTGGGGCTTTTGAACGGAACCCCGGAGGAATACCGCAGCGCCAGCCGTAAAATTATGGCGGAAATCAAAAAAATGCGGCAAAGAGATCTTCTGGAACTGTATAAGGGTAAGCTGCCCCCGGAGGCATCTGCCCCGGAAGCGGAAGAGACTGAAACAACAGTCACTGAAACGGCGGCTTCCGGACAGGACAACAACTGAATCGTATGCCGGTTTTTTCACAGCGGTGGGGATTCTGCCGCTGTGTTTTTTCAGAAACGGGTGCGGGTGACTCCGGGAAAATCCATGAAGGAGCTGAAGAATTATTTTCTATTATATTCTTCGTTTTTTGGCGATGATTATCATCCGTCCTTTTGTCCGTATCCGTTATTCCGGCAGAGAAACCCTTCCCCGGGGAGCCTTTGTTCTCTGTGCTAACCACCTGAGCCGTTTTGACCCGGTTTGCCTGGGGCTTGGCTGCCGCCGTCAGATCCGCTTTATGGCAAAATCAGAGCTTTTTACCGACTACAGTCCGCTGATCCGCCTCTTTCTTTCTGCCTGCGGGGTGTTTGCCGTCCGCCGGGGATCCGCGGATGCCGCCGCTGCACAAAAAGCCTCAAATTTGCTGAAAAGAGGAAGAATCGTTGGCATTTTTCCTCAGGGAGGAATCGTTCCCTTATCACAGAGCTTTGAACCAAAGGCAGGTGCCGCGCTGCTGGCATCCAGAAACGGGGTGCCGCTGGTGCCGGTGTCGATTGCTGTCCGGGGACGGATCCGTCCCTTTGTCAGGATGACCGTTTGCTTCGGTCAGCCTCTTGTTCCCGAGGGTTCAAGCCTTCGGGAGGCACGCTTGCTGAACAGGCGCCTGAAAACGCAAATCCAAAACAGTCTGGAGGAAAATCAATGCCCATCAAAGTAGCCGCTACGGCAGGCTTCTGCTTCGGGGTGAGCAGGGCTGTCAATATGGTAGAGGATCTGATTGCCCAGGAAAAGCGGGTCTGTACCCTTGGCGCGATTATTCATAATCCTCAGAAGGTGGAGGAGCTTCGGCAAAGAGGCGTCCGGATCGTCGATTCCCCTGAGGAGGCTGCTCCCGATGAAACCCTTGTCATCCGCTCCCATGGGGTTGCCGCTTCCGTGACGCAGGCGCTCCGGGACAGGGGAATTTCCTATTGTGACGCTACCTGTCCTTTTGTCAAAAAAATCCATCGGATTGTCGCGGAGCATTCGGCCCTGGGAGAGACGGTTCTCCTGGCAGGGGATGCCGGTCATCCGGAGGTGCAGGGAATTATGGGGCACTGCTCCACCGAGGTTTATCCCTTTGAGAACAGTGAGGCACTGACTGCTTTGCTGGAAAAATTTCCTTTTTTGAAAAATAAACCCCTTTGTGTGGTGGTTCAGACCACTTTTCAAAAAAATGAATGGAAAAAATCTTTAAAAATCTTGCAAAAAGTATGTACAAATGCTAAAATATTTGATACAATATGTAGTGCCACATCTGATCGACAGACAGAAGCGGAATTCCTTGCGTCCGAGTCCGATGTCATGCTTGTGATAGGCGGCAGGCACAGCTCCAATACCAATAAGCTGTACCAGATCTGCCGGAGTAAGTGTGACCGGACGATGCTGATTGAATCGGCAGAGGAATTGTCGGGATTTTCGTGGAGAGTTTCTGATCGGATCGGTATTACGGCGGGTGCATCGACACCTGCAAGCATAATAAAGGAGGTACTTGTTACCATGACAGAAGAAATCAAAAATATTCAGGAAAGTGAAGCGGAGCCGAATTTTGAGGC
>CACYCV010000364.1 GCA_902772955.1 uncultured Ruminococcus sp. | reverse complement strand
CGTAATAAAATGGATTCGATTGTACAGGAAAGGAGATCGTGCACATGAAAAGATGGCATGTACTGTTTGTGTTGACGCTGATCCTTTGCCTGATTCCTCTGTTTTCCGCGCTCGCACAGACCGGTACAGTAACTGCTACCGCGCTGAACATCCGTTCCAGCGCATCAACGGAAAGCCAGGTTGTCGGTGTTTTGCACGAAGGGGACAAGGTAACGATCAAAGACAGCAAAGGAAGCTGGTACAAAGTCAGCTGCAACGGAAAAACAGGATACGCCGCAAAAAAATATATCAATATTTCATCCGGCTCGTCTTCTTCAAAAAATTCTTCAGGAAGCAACAGTTCCTCCGGAAGCAGTTCCTCTAACGGAACGTGCCAGCCCGGAGATAAAGGCGATAATGTGCGTAAGGTACAAAAGCGCCTGAAAGCGCTTGGCTACCTGGAAGGGAATGTGGACGGGGATTACGGAAACCAGACCAAAAAAGCTGTTAAAGCATTCCAGCAGCGTAACGGGCTGAGCGTGACCGGAACGGTAAATTCAAAAACACTTGCAAAACTGAACAGCAGTGATGCCAGAAAGGCATCTTCGTCCGGAAGTTCTTCCTCATCCAGTTCCACAGAAAGGCTGAACTGGTTCAACGGCGGAAGCAATAAAATTCCCAAAGGGGCGACCTTCAAAGTGAAGGATTGCAGAACCGGGAAAATTTTCACCTGCAAAAGGTGGAGCGGATACAACCACCTGGATGCGGAACCGCTCACCCGTTCGGATACCAATACCATGCTGAATATTTTCGGCCACTGGTCCTGGAGGAGAAGGCCGATCCTTGTAAAATACAACGGGCATGTTTATGCGGCGTCCATGAACGGAATGCCCCACGGTACTTCCACGATCAGCAACAACGGATTTGACGGGCATTTCTGCATTCACTTCTACAAGAGCAAAACACATGGCTCCGGGCTTGTGGATGCAGCCCACCAGGACTGTGTGGCAACGGCCATGAACTACTCATGGTAAAAAGGACGCTTTTTCCCGATAAAAGATCTGAAAAACCGGGCTTTTAGCAAACCCGGTTTTTTTGATTTACAAGTTTATGAAATATGATATAATTTTACAGTTGTGAAAGAATTCCGAATCGGAACAGGAGGATGACTATGCTGACGCAGGCCCCCCGGGGAACCAAGGACGTACTGCCGGCGGAAAGCTACCGGTGGCAGTATCTGGAAGAGAAAATGCGGCAGGCTGCCTCATTGGCGGGTTACCGTGAGGTAAGGACGCCTGTTTTTGAACATACAGAGCTGTTTTTGCGCGGCGTCGGGGATACAACGGATATCGTCCAGAAAGAGATGTATACATTCCGTGACAAGGGAGACCGTTCCATCACGCTGAAACCGGAAGGAACCGCCGGTGCTGTGCGCTGCTTCCTGGAACACAATCTTTACGCGGACGCGCTTCCGTGCAAGATGTTCTACCTCAATGCGCCGATTTTCCGGTATGAAAACCCGCAGAGCGGGAGACTCCGCGAACATCATCAGTTTGGTATGGAGTGCTTCGGTGCCCGGGAAGCCACAACAGACGCTGAACTGATTCTGACGGCTTACCGATTGCTTCAGGAACTCGGAATACGGAACCTCAGCGTTGAAATCAACAGCATCGGATGCCCGTCCTGCCGCCCGGTATACCATAAAAGGCTTAAGGAATTCCTCGGTGACAGGATCGGCGGAATGTGCGAAACCTGCCGGGAACGTTTTGGAAGGAATCCGCTGCGGGTGCTGGACTGCAAGGAAAAGAAATGTCAGGAAATCACAAGGGACGCACCGAGCATGCTGGATCTTCTGTGCGATGAATGCAGGGAGCACTTTGAGGAACTCCAGCAATGCCTGTCCAGGGCCGGAATTCCTTACCGGGTGAACAGCCGGATTGTGCGCGGACTGGATTACTACACAAAAACGGTTTTTGAGCTGGTAACCGAAACGAAGGACGGAAAGCTCACTGTTTGCGGCGGGGGACGTTACGATAATCTTGTTCAGCAGATCGGGGAACAGGATATACCCGCTGTCGGATTCGGTATGGGAATCGAAAGGGTGCTGATGCTGCTTGACGCTGATGGGGTCATAATTCCGAACCGGAGTCAATATGAGGTTTTTGTCACTTATATGGGCGCAAACAGGCTGTACGCATTTGATCTCGTGCAGAAAATGCGTGAAAGCGGTATACGTGCGGATATGGACCACTGCGGCAGAAGCCTGAAGGCCCAGTTCAAATACGCAAACAAAACCGGCGCTCCGCTTACGGCTGTTATCGGTGACGAGGAAGCCGCTGCCGGGAATGTAAAAATTAAGAACATGTCAACCGGAGAAGAAGCCGTCGTTTCCGTCGGGGAAGCATGCGGCAGGGTCCATGCCATGCTCGGATAAGAGAGGATAAGGAAAATGCAAAACAGAACTCATACCTGCAACGAACTCCGGCTGAAAAACGCCGGCGAAAAAGTCCGCCTGAGCGGATGGGTCGAGAATATCCGGGAAGTCGGGGGCAGTCTGGCTTTTGTGGTTCTCCGGGACTTCTACGGATGTACCCAGCTGGTCGCTGAAGATGAAAAAATCCTGAATGTATTTCTCGGCCTGAACAAGGAAAGCGTCGTGTCGGTAACCGGTATTGTGCGGGAAAGGGCCAGCAAGAACCCGAAAATGGAAACGGGTGATATTGAAGTTGTGCCGGACAGCGTGGAGATCCTCGGGAAATGCCGCTACAATGCGCTGCCTTTCCAGATCAACCGAAGCCGTGAGGCGGATGAGAGCCTGCGCCTGAAATACCGTTACCTGGATCTGCGCAATCCGGAAGTGAAAAAGAATATTGTCCTGCGGTGCAATGTTGTGTCTGCGCTGCGGCGCGCCATGACAGAACACGGTTTCCTGGAAATTACGACTCCGATCCTGACCGCATCGTCTCCGGAAGGAGCCAGGGATTATCTGGTTCCGGCCCGGAAACATCCGGGTATGTTCTACGCCCTTCCGCAGGCGCCGCAGCAGTT
>CACYCV010000363.1 GCA_902772955.1 uncultured Ruminococcus sp. | reverse complement strand
TTCGGCGGTCTCGACCACGTGCTTGCGTCGGGCGAAGACGTCAACGTGATGGTCTTCGACACCGCGGTCTACTCCAACACCGGCGGACAGGCTTCCAAGGCTTCTCAGATCGGTCAGGTTGCACAGTTTGCAGCAGCCGGTAAAGCCATTGCCAAGAAGAGCCTTGCCGACATTGCGATGTCCTATGGCTATATCTATGTAGCACAGATCGCTATGGGTGCTGATCAGAATCAGACCCTGAAGGCCATCAAGGAAGCTGAAGCATATCCGGGTCCGTCCCTGATCATCGGCTACGCTCCCTGCGAGATGCACTCCATCAAGGGCGGTATGAAGAACTGCCAGGCTGAGATGAAGAAAGCTGTTGACTGCGGCTACTGGAATATGTTCCGTTATAATCCTGCTCTCAAGGCAGAAGGCAAGAATCCCTTCATCCTTGACAGCAAGGCTCCCACAACCTCCTATCGTGACTTTATCCTGGGTGAGGCTCGTTACAGCGCTCTGACCCGTTCCTTCCCTGAAAGAGCAGAAGAGCTCTTCAAGAAGGCTGAAGAGAAGTCCGTAGACAGATATGATGAGCTGAAGACAAGAGCAGAGGGCTGATAAAGCCGCTTTTCCCTACAGCGTAACCACTGTCAATCAAATAAAGCACCCGATGAAAAGAAAACCTCTTCATCGGGTGCTTTTTTACGTTGGTAATGCTGTCAAAGCATCATTTTTGAAAGCAATTCAATGAATATTGGAAAAACACAGAAAGTCACTGCTTGATTAGCACATAGTCGCCCACATACAGCTTATTGCCGCTCAGATACCATTCTATCTGAGACGCTCCTGTGTCTTTGGTCATAGTAGCTGCCTTACCGATCATCACTTCACCTGACTGCCTCATTTGCCCGGCACTCCCCTTTTCTAATGCTTCATTCCACTGCATTGTATATGCTCTTCCGGTTGAATCGATAACCGTCAGAGAACGGGAACGATCATCAATAAAATAACGATCTATTTCTGTAGGTTGATCGTTTTGGGCGGTAATCACTTTACCATCCGATGTAAAGGTCAACTGCAATGAATTGTCGCTGGTTTTCCATGTTCCCACAATCTGTTTGGAAAGGGCATTACCGGCAAGAAGGATAGGAATCAAGATTGCACAGACAATACCGGCAACCGCCACCACCGAAATAACGGAAATCAGGATGATTTTCTTTTTCTTGCTTTTTACAGCGGTTCCGACTGCTCCATCGGGATATGGAAACGCAGGCACGGAATATGGCTGAGAATAATAAGGTTGCCCGCTGAAAGCAGCGTTCTGTTGAGGATACTGCGAGTTGTAAGCATTCCCATAGCTCATGGGGTTTTGCTGAACAGGCTGACCCGCATACGGATCGGGGATATTTCCCAAAGGCATCCCGCATCTGATGCAGTAAGAGGCACCCGGATGATTTTCTGTTCCACAGCGCGGACAAAACATTTTCATTTCTCCCGTTTTAAGAAACCGCTGAATCAATCATGCCTTTCTTCTCAGCACCTGTCTTGCTTGCATCTTTTCCGTCACCTTGCACCAAATTCGCTTGAAAAGCGTTAGGTTTCCTGCTCTCATTTGATGTTATCTGACGAAAAATCTGACGGCGTAATACAGACACTGGATTTAATCAGCGTTTCCTTAGAATTATTATAAGATAAATGGTGTCACAAGTTTAAAGTATCATTAAACAAAGTCTCCTTTGCCGTTGGCACCGACAAAGAAGGCTGAATGTTGCTTATTTATTCTTTTACATAGCCCGTAGCGCCAATATACAACCGGCTGCCGTCCATATACCAGGAAGAGAACATCTTATCTTTTTCCTCATCCGAAAGACTCTTTTTATCGCGGCTGTATTTTTCAGCCAAATCCGGCTGAGACTCGTTCCATTCGAGAACGGTCTTTTCAAGAATCAGGCCTTCCACAGTCAGGGTTTTCTTGCCATTATCCACGGAATACGCATCAAAAGAGGTTTTTACTCCGTTATGATAGGTGGTAACCTTCCCGTCAGAACCAAAGACCAGCTTCATGCTGTTGGCCTCAGAGATCCAGGTACCCTGAATCTTCCCGGAAAGCGATGTCATGGGAATCACCACTGCACAGACAATTCCCACAATCACCACCGCGGCGATGATCGCAGCAATCACAATCTTTTTCTTTTTTCCTGAGGCAGCATTCCCGGAATAGGTACGAACCGGGACATCCGGGGTACGATAATCCCGCTGCACAGGAGTCTCTTCGGGAGCAGGAGCCTTACTCAGGTCATTATCCAGATCAGCACCACAGTTCAAACAGGTCGTCGCAAAGCGGCTGTTTTCACTTCCGCAATTTTTGCACACCATTGTCCATCACTCCTGACTTTTTCATGATGCGGGATGACAGGTAACAACAGAAGCGGAGCATTCAATTTCAAGATTCACTATTTTACCTTTTGTTTTGGCAAATCCCGCACTTTTTCCTGTCTGAGTCGCCCGCTTTCTTCCTTTTTGATTATAACACAGCGCTCTCTTCTCCGTCAAGAAAAACCTGCGGCGGGTCACGGAAATCAACTTTCCTCTCCGGAATATTGGACTCTGTCCCAAGCCTTGCCGGGGGAAACCCTTTTTTAAAAAAAAGGGTTATTCCCCGGACCCCTTTCCAAAAAAACTTGTGTTTTTTCCATAAAAGAAAAAACAGAAAAAAGGGTATATTTTAAAAATTGATTTCCCTGGGGGGAATGCCCGCCCGCGGCTGCCACCCCCCTGGAGGCTGTATTATTTGCGTGTAAAGGAATCCCCCGCTAAATACAGCTTATTTCCATCTACATACCAACTGGCTGCAGTGATTGCCTTGCCATCTGAAGCGTACCGCTTTCCACGACCACTCTCAATTGTTTTTTTCAGCTCCGGATCCCATGTAAAATTGATTTTTGAGTTTTGATTCTCTTGACGATAAAGACTAAGCATCTTTGAATTTTCGTCAACTCTATATGTCATAGCAATTGTTTTTGAACCATTATAACAAGCCACTTTGCCATCTGAAAAAAAGTCCCATTTTTCGTTGGAACCCGTGTCTGCCACCCAGGTTCCTTCAAGTTGCTTGGTATAGGTATTCCGGACAAAGGAATTCTGGTCAGAGGATTTTTTGTTAACAAGGATGGGCTCCAATACTGCACAGACAATTCCAATGATCGCTACCGCAGCAATAACAGAAATCAGGATGATTTTCTTCTTCTTGCTTTTTATAGCGGTTCCGGAAGCACCTCGATTATACGGATATCCCTGAGCAGGCCCGGAATTCGACTGTACCGGCTGAGCATAATTTGTCTTTCCGCTGGAAGCAGAATTCTGCACGTTTTCCAAAGACGCCCCGCACCTTCCGCAATAGAATGCGCCTGGTTGAGCTTCCTTTCCGCAACGCTGACAAAACATTTTTATCACTCCTATCGATCACCTTTTTATCATGGTACCATTGCCTCGTCAATAAGTTCAGCATTTTTCTGTGTGCGACCGGTACGTAACCGCACAGGACGATTCGCGCCTTGCTCCACTCCGGCAGGCGCCCGAAGGAAGCGCCCTTGGGGTATGACCCCGCAGGACGTGTTCGCTTCTCCAACATCCAACATTTTGTTCGATGGGATAGCAAGGACTTCACTAAACAATAAAGCCGGATGTGAAACGAATTTGTCAGATTGCCCGCTGGGGCATCCCCTCCTGTGGATTCCGCTCCTCACGCTCCTGACGGAGCGCTCTGGAGCGGTTTTGTTTTGACCGGAAGAACGCTTCGCCAAGTCCGTTTTCGGGGGCCCCCACGGCTCCTCCCACACGGAGCTTATGCGCCGCTTTAGAGTGGTTGCATTCTGACCGGGATTTTTCCCCAGAATTATTTTCCACCAAAGTTTTTTCTCATATTAATAAATCAGGAACGTCAAAAGATTTGCAAAAAGGTATTTTCAAGAAAGCCGAATTAGTTTATAATAAATTTGTAACCATTCCGGTTGCCAAGGATTATTAAAGTAAGCAGGTGGAACAATATGCTCTTTGTCTTTATGGCCATGATTGATAACCCTGATGATCAACAGCGTTTTGAGATGATTTATACGGCATACCGGGATATGATGTATCACTATGCCTATCGCATTCTACAAGACAATCCCTCTGCCGAAGATGCCGTACATGACGCTTTTTTGTCCTATGCCAGGAATTATGACAGATATCAGGGAATGGACAATCCCCAGACAAGAAATTTTTTGATGATTACCGTCAGAAATGCCGCCTTTAAAATTTTTAATAGACGCAAAAGAGAAACTGCCGTTGAAGAAATCTATCAGGAAGATGACGTCATACCCGATTTATCGGAAGAAACGGAAAAAAAGGACACCAAGCGCATTCTGTTTGAAATGATTCAGTCTCTCGACAGCAAATACGGTGATGTTATTATGCTGAAATATTACTGTAATCTGAGTGTACAGGAGATTGCCGAGAGTCTTGATCTTACACCAGACAACGTCAAGGTTCGTCTGCATCGGGCGAGAACATTGCTTAAATCCAAACTGGAAGGAGTGGGTATCGTTGAATGATAAAGAATTTGAAGCGTTGTTATCCGACAGCGTGAGAACCTACGGGCACGAATATTTCAATCCTCCCGACAATATTTCCCGGGAGGTTCATCGGTTTCCTGACGGATTTCTGGATGATATTTCACAGCAGCAGCCCCAAAAGCCATTTCTGCTGCGGCATCTCCGCAGTATTTCTGCCATGGCAGCGGTATTGGTGGTGGCTGTTGCAGCCGTCTTGATTCTTCCAAGGATAGGCAACCGGTCATCGGACAATACAATGGTACTCACATCGGAAGTACCATCAAAAACCGCATCTGAGCTTACCATCGTCAATGACAAAGAGATTCCCATTTCGGAGACGCCTTCGGCTATACAGCATGACAGTACAGGAGAAAAAATCAACAATGCTGCAGAAGCCCCTGACAGCAGACAAATTATCAATAAAGGGGAAACCGGTCAGAAAGAGTACCCTCACTTTTCCGCAGAAAACTCCGCAGGAGCCTTCCGCCCGACAGAGTCTGACAAGTTTCATGAAGCCGTCCCATCCGCACAAGAACAGCTGCCTTCCTTTTCTGTGAAAGCAGTAATAAAAAACAGCCAGATCATTCTCAACAAACAACAAGAGGCAGCCCTGTTCCCACTCTTTACATCCGCCATTAATCCGGACAATCAGGTTGATCTGATGGTTGATGACGTTTCCACCTTTGAACAGGATGGATTGGTCGTTACTGTCACTTTGCAGGATCCCATGGCCATCGCAATCACCGGAACGGATGGCTATATAACCACTGACCACATGGTATTTGTTCTGATTGAAGATACCGGTCTGGTCATTTGTCAGGGGATCTACGAGGTCCCGGAGAAAACACTGCAGCAAATCTGCAGTGTGCTGGGAGTGGGCGAAGACACTCTGTTTGATTTTGACTTTGATGAGTAAGCGCACAAAAATACCGGTTAACTTTTTCGGTTTTGGGGAATGTTTTTCGAAAAAAATGCCAACGATACCAAAGACGATCGAATGCACTGTAACCGCTCCAAGAAGCATAAACAGGATGATCGTCACCAATTAAACAATCTGTAAATAATTCATATTCCTATTTTTTTGCTGTGCAATCTGGCAGCACAGCCGTCCCTCAACTGATTATTTTCAAAGGCAACTTTCTCCGTTGCCGACAGAAGTTCCGGCGACTCAGGCTGTCAGAACGAAACAGCAATCCAAAACAAAAACAGAGCCATGAAGTCGGGTTCCTTCAATCCTCAATCAGTAGAAGCATATCATAAAAGCGGTAGTATGTCAAGGGAGAAAAATCCCCGGGTGACCCCGCTGGACGTGTTCGCGGTGCGTGACCGCACAGGACGTGTTCGCGCCTTGCTCCACTCCGTTCCGCTTGATTTCGCC
>CACYCV010000362.1 GCA_902772955.1 uncultured Ruminococcus sp. | reverse complement strand
TCGTCCGTCCTGTATATGCCTTATATGTGGTTTCTGTTCGTCAGACCGAGAGTTTGCTTTAGGCTTACTTCAGATTCCACCTCACGACGGACACCCTTGCCCTCTGCTGACACTTCCTACTGCCAAGCGTGAAGCGGACTTTTACCGACAAGTTACTGCCCATTTCGGGTAAACTAAATCCGGCATCATCCCAAAGGACAATGCCGGAAATACCTTCATCAGAATTTAGGAACCGCTGAATCAATCACTCCTTTCAGCTCAGCACCTGTCTTGCTTCTTTTCCGTCATCTTGCCCCAAAATCCCTTGAAATACGTCAGTATTCCTGCGGAATTTTGATACAATCTGACAGCGCAATACAGGCACTGGATTTAATCAGCGCTTCCTTAAAAATGTTTGCTCGGGATCGTGTCAGCAGCCTGCTTCCGGCCGAACCGGAAACGGAATCTTCCTGGCAGTCCCAGGCAAAGCTGAGCAGCCAGTCAGGAGAAGACGTCTGACATGGGTGTTGAAAGAGTCACCACAGGATAGTTGCCCCCTTCATTCTTGCTAAGAATCCAAGACTGGCTGCTGTCGTAAACAAACCACCCTCTGTTAATTGCATTGGCCATGTATTGCAGTCCGGCGCAGTCAAGAGCATTCCGAACTGTCACATGATAATCGTCTTAATCACCATCGTTGTCATCATCCTCGCCAGGATCAAAGGGATTAGTGGGAACAGTTGAATCCAATTGAGGCGTATCATCGTTTATTTTCGTCATGGTCACTTTCTGACTGCCGTTGGAGGCCGTGAGGGTACCGTTGGAGTAAACCAGTTCAACGGTATTATTATCTTCGTCTGTCATGACAAGTTTACCGTTAGCAATCTTCCAGGTTCCGCCGGGAGAGGGCTGAGTGTAGCCCATGACAGACACATAGATCACATAGGTATGATCCGAATAAATGACAACACCGGTTTCCATTCCCAGCATCTTGGCTTGTTCACGCAAATCCTCCGGTATAAAGGAAGAATCAAGGGAAATGTTCCAGGTGCCGACAACCTTGTTATCCAGATCCGAGGGAGCAGGTTCCGGAGTAGGTTCGCCGGATGGCTCCGGATCGGATGAACCGGATTCATTATTAATGTCACCAAGGGCAGTTGACATGGTCAGCGTCTTGCCGGATCCTTCTCCCTTGTAGATAATATTCCGATTGGAATAAACCATTTCCGCCAGATCGGCAGCGCTGATTTCTCCAGTCAGACCGCCATACAGAATGGCATCCTGAATAGTCAGACGGTTGGCAGCATCTCGTTTTTCCGCTATGGATGCATCCTGTCGGGGAAGATTCGGAATGGCAACAGAAGAAGAGCTGGTGAGCGTACCTGCCAGCACGGAGGCATAGAGGTCTTTATAGGCAAAATCCAGCTTTCTGGCCTTCAGTTGGATAGCATAGGTATCGGAAGGCTCCGAGGTTTCGGTAGGCTGGGAGATTTCGGTAGGCTGGGAGATTTCGGTAGGCTGGGAAGTTTCGGTAGGCTGGGAAGTTTCGGTAGGTTCTGAGGTTTCTGATGGCTCCGGTGTGGGGACATTCTGCTGGTCGTTAACGATCGCCCCCAGGGTAGTGCTGCGGGACACAGGAGTCCCCTGGCTGTCTGCCGAATAGCGAATTTCTCCGCCACTGTAAACAAAATTGGAAATATCCACCTGATCCATTTTCTGGGTCAGACCCCCGAAAAGAATGGCATCCTCAACGGTCAAATGATTCGCAGCTTCCCTTCTCTGCTCAGGAGAAGCATCTAAAGCGGGCAATTTTGAGGGACTAATGCCCTTTAACTGGTCGTCAGGAGAACCAGAATGCAGCGCACCACTGACGACGTTCGCGTAAAGGTCCCTATACGCTGTATTCAGATAGCTCGCTTTTGATTGCATGGTAGTGCGTAAATTGTTATCCCTGTTTGCTGTCAACTCGTCAAGACCCTGCTTCAGCTTATCGCTCTTTGTCTTATCGTAGCCTTCCTGCATAACACGGATCGAGCTGTCGATATCGCCCTTACCCAGATATGCCTGTGCCAGACCGATATAAGCGTCCTCGTTGTCAGGATCAATTTCAATGGCCTTCTGGAAGGCAGCAATTGCTTCATCATAGTTTTCTTCCTTAAGGTATTTCTGACCCAGGCTGAGCTGTTCGCCGGCATCGCCGGATTGTGATTGGGAATTCTGATGGAAGAACAGGAAATATGCACCGACACCGCAACCGCCTAAAACAAGGCAAATAATAATGATAATGGCAACCACCTTGCCGGCGGACCCTTTTTTCTTCTTGGCGGCCTTTTCTTTTTTCATTGCAGGAGAAGCTCCGGGAACCACCGGAGGAGTCACAAAAGCGTCACCATATTGAGTGGATCCCGCTGCAGGAGGAATGTAAACATCCTGTGTAGAACCTTTTTCATCCACCGGATAGTTTGTAATGGGAAGCGCCTGTTCAGCCGGAATAGTCGCGTCGGAATCGGCTGCTGCCGGAGCG
>CACYCV010000361.1 GCA_902772955.1 uncultured Ruminococcus sp. | reverse complement strand
GTGGACTGACAGACCTGCATATCAAGTTCTTTAATAACAGTGACGGTGCAGACAGTCATAGAGTTGATACTGTTGATAGTACGGTGACAGGTTCAGTTATCAGTCCTTACGGCATTAAGCTGAAACCGGACACGGTTTCTACAACCTATCCGGCGATTGACGGCACACAGTACACTCCCGCAACAGGTCCATATTATGTCCGCCTGCCGAAAAATGCAAAGTATGCACAGCTCTATAACGGAAATACGGCAGTGGGCGGCGTTGTTTCCCTCACGGATACCAACGGAAAGACCGGCGGTGTGACCCTGACAGTAACCGGCAGCATCGGCTCCTATACCGTCACCCCGTCCCATCAGGCAAGAGGCGGTACGGATATCCAGGTCAATGACAAAAAGACCGATATCGACTATATCTTCTTTACGGATGTCAGCGGTACATGGGATAATGTTCATGCCTACTACTTCGGTGATGTGGACGGCGAGTTTGCCCAGTGGCCCGGTGTGGAACACTCCTACAGCTACACTGACAGCAATGGATATATCGTCTATGCGTTCCAGTATCCGTCGATTGAGGGCAGCGCGAACAAGGCTTATCCCTACGTCATCTTCAACATGGGCGGTACTTATCCCTCCGATATGACCATCGCAGCCCGGTATGACGGTTCTGAGAATTACTCTCTTGGAAGCACATCCAAGCAGTATGGTATGGTTTCTTCTGCGGCAAACAATGCAATGGAGATGGTTGGAGTGAGAAAAACAACCGACGCCACCGTCAATTATTCCACTGCGAATAAATACCTCTTCTTTGTCAATAACGGTACGTATAACTTCGGCACATTAAGTGGTGACCGCTATACCCTTGACGATGTGCATATCACGTTCTTTGATATGAACAAGACGCCTTTGTCGACAACCCAGCCCGGTTATTTGATGGATAAGATCGGAACATACATCAAGGACAGCACATCAGGCGATCTCTACCGCATAGCGATACCGAGCAATGCACAATACTTCCGGATCAACAACGGCACGGGAAAAGGCGACGGCACGGCAAACTACAACCTGCGTAATTCCGTTATCGAAGAAATAGCGGCAAACGGCATTTATAAGTTTGTTGACGAAAGTAATGCTACAGCAGATGTCTGGGACGGAGAGGATCCGACCAGTGCAGCTGATCTTCAAACCCATAACTTCAAGCTGAAGCTGATTAACCAGAAGCAAATCACGGAAGAGGATGACATACCGGAAACCAGGAACTTTGAGGTTCATCTTGCCACAGTTCAGACGAAGAATACGGCTAATGGCAACGGCGGTAATATTTCAAAAATCACATGGCTGAAACCGGCTGTCGGCTATGAAGAAGAAAATCCGCAGACAACCTTTGACTCTGAATATCTTGATTATGACGGAGTGAATATCGCAGATTTCCTGGAAAACAATACGGATTCTACCGTGAAAGTCAAGAAGGTGGGAACCTACTACTGGAAAGAATCCAAAGTTCCGAACGGCTATAAGATTCCTGACGGCGAAACCGGAGAACGGACGTTTACCGTTACAACCCATGGAACCTCTCCGTCAATTAGCGATGTTAAATTTAAGAACGAGCAGACGGATACCCCTTCCAATCAGGTGATTCTCACCAAGACCGCCAAGGAGAAAGTCAACGGTCATGAAGTCGGAGAGACGCTGACGGGTGCGGAATTCCTGCTGTATTATGCCTCTGACGATACCCTCGCCGGTACCTTTAACCAGGCAAGGGATGCCGGCAACAACCTGATCAGTGGGGAATATACCTATGCCGGCAGCGGCGGTACATTTAATAACACCTCTCCTGCAGCTACTAACATGGCAAACGGCAATGATCTTGCCGACACCGATCATTACGGTAAGCTGGTTCTTAACGGACTTCCTGCTGGTGATTATTACCTTAAGGAAATGGTTGCCCCCACGGGCTATTCTGCCATAGATTCCGTCACCGGAACCAATAGGCGGGTTTACTTCTCCGTTGGTAATAATACCATCACCAAAGAGCTGACCTGTGCCGATGAAATGGCTCCTGCTTATATCAAGCTGTTTGAGCATATCAACGAGCGGCGTCCGTCAGAATGGGGCGACCCGACATTCATCTTCAAAATTACGAATACAGGCACGGGAAAGACCAACCTTGTCAGTCTGACAATCAATGATGATGGTACTATCGCTACGGATACCGTCCTGAATCGTACGGAATTTAACGGTTGGTATGTAGAGTCTACCGATGAAATCCAGGATAGTCAGTGCGAATACCAGGGAATGTACCACATCGACAGTCAGGGACGCATCAGAGTGGAACCGGGTACCTATACCATTACCCGCATCCCCATTTCTCGGTATGAATTCGTAACCAGTGCCTACTCTGGTCAGTATGACAGCAGCCCGACTGAACACACGGAAAACCTTGACGGCAGCAGTGATCCCCTTGAAACTGTAACGATTTCCGATCTTGCCGCAGGGAAGACTGTTGACGTCCACTACTATGACCGGATTGGATACTATGACAAGTTTAGTCAGGTGGATACTGAAGTCAACCGGTTCTATACCATCGACAGCACAAAAGCCAATAAGACGATCAAGGGCATCAGAATTGCCGATTACCATTCGTCTGCGGAAACCGGTTCGCTTTCCTTTACCGGTACGGATCTGACAGTTTACGCAATCTATGCGGATGGCTCTGAAGGGCAAATCACCGATTCAACCGAATTGGGCAAAATCACCTTCTTCTACACGGACGCTGATGGCGAGACTGCTCCGTTTGCTCCCACATTATCCTCTGACAACAAAACACTTACAGTCAGCGATGTGACAGACTATACGGGCAATGTCTATACCATTTCAGCAGACTGCGACAGTAAATTCTCAGCAACCTTTGACCTTGTGTTCTCCCGGACATAACCCTGAATACCGGCCTGTTCCTTTTTGGAATGGGTCGGTATTATGCTGAGGAGCATTTTTTTGTCTTTTTATAGAATCGTAATAAAAAAATATTGAATTTGTTGTTTTTAACAAATAATATTGACATTATACGTAAAAAATGGTACTATAAGACTGTACATTAAAAAATATCATAGGGTTTCATCTGAGTGAGACAGACAAAGGTTTTTTGAAAACGATGATACTATTGTACAATAATATAGGTTTAATGGAAATTATTTTGGTCAAAATAGTATGGATTGCTTGCTTTTTCAATGATTTGATGTATAATAAAAGGTAAGGATTGTTTTTTGTCCCTGTGTTGTGAAAAGGTGGATTTCAGCCAGCGTGCGGATCCTTTTTTTGGTCAGCAATGTCTGCGGTGGTATTCTTTTTTCAGGAAATAATGACCGGAGCAAATGGATTTCAAGCAATATTCAGCTATTATTCCGGCACTGGCTGCATACCGCGGCTGTGCGAGGAGCCCTAAACTACCAAGAGGAGACCTGCAGTATGATGAAACTATCACATAAAATGATTGCTGTTTTTTTGACAGCAGTGCTTCTGATGTCTGTGCCGTGTCTGACAGCCAGTGCAGATGAACTTCGGGCAGGAACCGTTGCAGGCTTGCCGGAACGGCTTGTGGTTCTGGATGATCAGGGTCGCTCCGTCAGTGATAGAGGTGATTACTACTTTGAAGTGGAAGATATGCGTGAGGGAGAGGTCTACACGAAGAAAATACAGATTATGAACCTCCGGGATGATGCTCCGTTTCGCATTTTCTTTAACGCAGAACCGGTCAGTCAGAGCGGAGAAATTGATTTGGCCAATGAGTGTTCCTGTGAAATGTTTCTGGATGACGAACAGATTTACAAGGGCAAGGTAACCGGAGAAGGTGAACCTGATATGCGTGAAAAGCCCTATGATCTTGGCTTGTATTATTCTGGTAAAGGCCGGGTACTGACGGTTAATGTTGTATGGCACTATCAGGGAAGCGGCGGCGGAGAAATTGATAATGGACATCGTATCTATGATGGCAATGGTGTAAAAATTGTTCGTGAAAAAAGCGGCCAAACCCACATTGAGGGTGAGGTGAAATTTAAGTGGAAGTTTTTTGCTGTTGCAGAGCCGGACAGCAGTGATCCGGAACGCTCCAATCCGGTGGATACCGGCGAAACACTTTCCTTTATCGCTGTTGGTGTGGTTGCGGTTGCAATTATTGTTATGGCTCTGATGGTTGTTGTCAGAAAGAAGAAAAAAGAACAAGAATAATTGATGAATCGTCCCGTGTGATTGCATGGGACGATTTTTTTTGAAGGCTGGCGAACCTTTTGTTTTTGCGATGCCTTCCGCCGGTCAAAAAGCGGAAAGAAAAGACACAAGTTTTTTTGGAAAGAGTTTCCCCCGGCAGGGTTTGGGACAGAGTCCCGATAATCCTTAGAAGAAAGTTGATTTCTCTAAACCGCAAGTGCAGGGTGGTTAGTGTAAAATAATTCTGGGGAAAATGCCCGGTCATAACACAACCACCCCAAAGCGGCGCGTTAGCGTCGTGTGGGGTGG
>CACYCV010000360.1 GCA_902772955.1 uncultured Ruminococcus sp. | reverse complement strand
AAGCTGAACATCAACCTGCCGAAGGATTACATCATGCCGCTGCTCGTGGAGGGTGGTGTGAAGTATGTATCACTGCTGGATTCTGTACGCTCACCGTATCTCCGGAAGACGGATGGTGCATATCGCATCAGCGAGCGGCTCGATGTTGAAACGACCTCCTGTTTTGGGCACTGGCAGCTTCCGCTGACGCTCGGTTACACCTATACGGCTGCAAAGTACGGTCTGATGGTCTGTGCGGGCGGTGGGATCACCTGTGCGGAAGATGTACAGAAGCTCCTTGCGGCGGGGGCAACGACGGTGCAGTCGGCGACGTTTTTGACGAAGTTCCCGGCACAGAGCCGTGATCTTTTCACCTAGCAATATGGCGGGGCTTGGGCAAACAGCGCACAAAGACCTCTTGCGTCTTGACGAAATCGCTAAAAGCGATTGATATTTTGAGAAAAAAGTGGTATAATAGACGAAATCGTATATAAAATCTGCGTTACAAGAAAAGGAGTGAGACGTATGACAAGAGATGAATTTGTTCTAATATTTGAAGAAAATAAGGAACTTCCTTTTATCATAGAGACAAGTACAGGCTGGTCTGCCCCATTGAAATTTATTCGAGCTTTATCAGACTCCGTTCAGGTAACATCTAATGGAGTTCCCTCGTTCTATCGCTTTTCAGAAATCAAAAGTCTGTCTTATGATATAACAAAAGATACAAAACACGACCTGAAAGAAGCAGATTCCGCTACGAATCCACCAACAGTTTCGGATGACAGGAGTCGGTACTGGGACGCAGAGTATACTGCTGCGAAGGAGCGTCTTAATTATCGTATCGAGTTGGCCGACAGAATCCAGACACTACGTACAGTACTTAAAGATACGTCCCTATATAAAGATTGGAACCGGATCATGGATATGTTCAACTACGCCCAAAAAATCCATTCCATAGATCAGAGAAGCGACCGAATCCTTTCCCAGCTTGATCTGCTTCCGGATTGTAAAGAAGTCAGAGTTACCTACGGACTTATCTATGAGGCATTAAAGGAGTATGATACCGCTGCAGAAGAATTCTACCAAGGTAGTGATTACTATAATGCAGCCTGCTGTGCGAAACTTTACGGCGATGACGAACTGGTGCTCAAAAATCTAGTATGTTTGGTCAAAAACGGACAAATTAATAATAACGATGCACTCGCATCACTATTCTATCTGCTTACAAAGTTCAAAAGAGGCGCAGTCTGTGTAAATGCATTTTCAGATGTAGATGTTTCAGCGTTACCTGACGCATCTGTAGAGTTAATCTATTCTGGTTTACTATCACTGCTAAGATGCTATGACCCTCAGCTTGCTTCTATAAAGCAAACGACAGGTGACCGGCTCGAAATGATCACGATTTTTCTACGTGAGATCACTAATTTTTCTTCTGATGAGCCAATGATGGAAATTGAGCTTTCTACACTTCCAAAACAGAATGATCTCAAAGCCGTTCCATCCCCTGAAGATGTCAACGCAATGACGGGAGTTAATCATGATTTCATTTTTGAAGGCTATATCTACAAATTTTTTGTAACTGAGAATAACGCATATGGATTTATCTCTTCCACCACTGAAAAGAACC
This sequence comes from uncultured Ruminococcus sp., assembly GCA_902772955.1. Lineage (GTDB taxonomy): Bacteria > Bacillota > Clostridia > Oscillospirales > Acutalibacteraceae > UBA1213. Next base: position 6,222 of record CACYCV010000360.1, on the reverse strand, counting down.
TCTACTTTAATATCCGGCAGGTAGAGGATCAAGAACTGCGGGATATGCTGTGGAACGGTGTTTTGCAAAAAGCAACGGTATCTTTTACAATCGGAATCGGAGTAAATGGTAATAAGTCTGCCGATCATGTGAAACTGAAAGAATCAATTTCAAATCTACATGAAATTAAGGAAGGAATGATTACTTCATACGGAATTTATGACTCCAGCGGAAACAGATACGGAATTATACAATGCGGTGGAAAAGACTACCTTTTCCGGGATAACGCTGTGATTGATCCGGTTCTTCAAGCATATTTTAACAACGCTTTTTCTGTAAAAAATGTATATGTAAAATTTATCGGCAAAAAAGAAAAAAAGAACCGAATTGTGTTAAAAGTATGGTTTGATGCGACTGAGGAACAGAAACTGATTGAAGAATACAAAAGCTATGCAGAAAAGAGGGCATATGATGTATTTCTTCAAAATGTTTATGATCTCGAACATGGATCAATGGCATCCTGTCCTTTTTCGTATGAATCGCTGCCAATGTGGGAAGAAGCGACTCCTGTTGTATCAGACGTAAAACCGGTATACCATCCTCCTGTTGAATCTTACAGGAAATCGGAGTACAAACCTGTGTATCCGTCCAAACCGACAACATATTCTCTTAGCAGCTTTGGCATAAGTGAACTGCTACAAAAAGGTACCTATTATCTGACAAAGGCAAAGGAACTGAAAAAAGCAGAAGAATGCTTTATGGAAGTACTTTCTCGCCATCCGGAACGTGGTTCTATCAACACTGCAGTCTCCAACCTTGTAATGATTTACAAACAGGATGACCGCTTTGAAGACGCACGCAATATTCTGGAACAGTATCAACGTTATATGGATCATGACAAATATCATAATCATCTGGTAGATATACTTGATAAGACCAAGCAGTATGATCAGATGGTCGAGCTTTTGAAGGAAATGATCCCCTATGCTGGAAAAGCCAAACCGCACCGTATCAAACAGTTGATAAGCTGCTATATCAAAACGCAAAATGTCAAAGCAGCACTTCAAACATTGAAAGCATACAAGCAACAGATTGACAGTTTGACCTATAATACCCTTTACATTCAGGCATTGGATATTCAAGGCAACTTTGTTGAGTCAGAGCGTTTTCTGATTGATCTGATTAGCAAAACATACCGTATCGAACATAAACTGAATTATATCAGTAGGTTGGCTGTCTTGTACCAAAAAAATAATAAGGCAGGACAGGCAATCAATATGTATGAGCAGTGGAAAAAGGCATTCAGCTCCAACCGTTCTTCCATCTTAACGAGTGCAGCACTTGCATCAATTACGAAGTTTGAAATCACAGTGGATCAAAACCTGTGTGTGCTGTACTACCAGTCTGGCAAAAAAGATGAGGCGCGACAGATTGCGCAGATCCTTATCCGAAAAAACAGTGAGGACATTATTGCAAGACAGATCCTGGACGATACCTATGCTTCTGAAAGTGAAACGATCAAGATGCTCCCGGAGGAGGAAACTGAATACGCCATCTATGAGGATGCAGATAATACCATTCCCAATCTGTTGGAGAGGATGCTGAACGAGGTGGAATTTGAAAATGTATTTTATAAAAAGTCGATTCTGGATAATTATGATCCGGAAAAGAGACGTTATATCGGCAATGAGAATCAGGCTAACGAAGACATCGAGGCGGTTCTGACCGACATCTCCCGTCCACAGAGTAACTATCCACTTTCAGCTCAAAGCAAGATTTATATGGCGCTTGCCAAAATTGGTAAGCAGTTTGTAGACAGCGGACATAAAAACAAATACATTACACAAAGACTGCTCAATGCGCTGTTGGGCAAAAGTCTAATGCTACGAGCAGATTCAGATGTCAAGAAAAGCTCCCAGAACAGAGATAGCTCACGGTACTACTATTTCCTGGCATTGCGGTATTTAAGCAGATGTGAGGAAAAGGATCTGCCAAGTTTTAATCATGCACTCAATATGCTGTACTATTCATTCTTCCAGTCAGATAATGAGCTGGCTGACAAAATTGAGAAATCTGATATGGATAGTGAACTTCATATCACACCACCAAACTACGAGGAATCTGTTCTCGCACTCAAGGAGTTGATGACATATACCTTTGACTTAGATCTAAAATATCGGCAAAGTAAAGTTGGAGTTAAAATCCGTCCTATGATTGATGCAATTTACAACAACAGCCGCCTCTGCCCAGCTTTTTTTGAATGCATGAAGATGTTCCTGCCGGAAAGTCAAGATGAATGTCAAAATTCAGATAAATTTTTTGCAGCATGGCTAATAGCTAAAAATCAGTACAGTAAGCAATTACATGATTTGAAAGATTATCTCAAAAACGCCCCTAGAAATATAAAAGAACCTGAAAAGCTAAAAGGCATCAATAATAGTATTCACGAACTGAATCCCGAGCGGCTGCTCTGTAAAACAGATATAATGTATCTGGATAGAATGAGAGAAATCATCAAAAAATTTGTACAGTTCAATGAATTTAATAGTGTTGACGACCGTGTGGACACGCTAGACAGAGTAATCGACCTGTGTGACACACTGGAAAAGCAAATCCGCGATACACCAACTGACTTTTCTTATGAAACTTTGCTTGACATCATCATCGAACTGAAAGGTAGGGCGCTTGCTCTGAAAAACGAGCTTTACAGTGAATCCATCCCCCAGCTGGAGGTGTATCCGGATACCAACGCCTACTACAAAGGCGACCAGATGCAGGCGAAAATCACGATCTATATTGAAAACAAGGGCAATGTGCAGAGAGCCGATATTTCGAACATCAGACTTGCAGGAGTAGATAATCACGTTGAAATCACCGGGAATCCGGAACATCCCATAACAACCGTTCACGGAAATGGTAAGGAAGAATACTGCATTGACATTTCTTTTACTGAGGCGGAAAAGCAACGGGGGCTGTTTGACATCCGATTCTCTTTTGAATTCAGCTATTATGACGAATCAGGGGAAATGATCAAGAATAGTTTTTCGGAAGTATTCCAGATCAATCTTTCCAACATAGATTCGTTTAAGAAAATTGAAAACAAATACAGCAGTTTTACCGAAAGCGGTGCTGTTACAGCGAATGATATGTTCTTTGGACGTGAAAAGGAGATCCAATACATTGTAGACAGTCTCAATATGGGTGATGGGAGGGTGCTTTCTCACCGCGGTATCTATATGTATGGTCAGAAACGTGCTGGCAAGAGCAGCATCATGGCACACGTAAAAGAGCGCATCAGTACAGTTTTCCCGGAACGATATCTCATTATCGATCTAGGAAGCATTGGCTCAAATTCTTCCAATGATGGATGGCTGAAGGCGAATCTTATTGACAAGCTTGGTGATGAGATTGAGGATTTATATCCGGACATATTTAACAAGATTGAGGAGTCCATCTCTTTTTCTGTAACATACCAAAATATCACCCAAAACCCCAATACACCTGAATTCGATATGATACTAAATAAAATTGGAAAATATCTGCCAAACACTGTAATTATGATTTTTGTGGACGAGTTTACCTATATCTACGAAAGCATTAAGCAGAAAAAATGTGATGATTCCTTCCCACATTTTTGGAAAGCACTGCTCCAGAATCACAACATCTGCTCTATTGTAATCGGACAGGATAATATGAAACAATTTGTAGAGGAATATCCTAATGACTTTGCCTGCATGAAAGAGATGCCTGTCAGCTATTTGGATGAGCAAAGTGCAAAAGAACTGATTACCGAACCAATGTGTGACAACGGAAAAAACCGTTTTGAGCCAGATGCTGTTGATCTGATCTATCGCTTGACTGCAGGGAGTGCTTATCTCATTATGATCTTTTGCAGTGCGCTTGTAGATTATATGAATGAACGTGGGACAGCCCGTGTGACCAGAATCACGGTCGATACGTTTCTCAACAAGTGGCTTTTTGATTCGGCAAAGAACAATAATCCTATTACAGATTTTCATTTTGATGCACAACTGAATGATCCCTGCTACTTTGAAAATGAAAAACAGATTACTAAGGACAATAAAACACTATTGACATACATTGCACGGCATTGCAATCAGAATAACCAGATTCGGATCAAAGATATCCATTGCACGGATTATCTTTCGGAAAAGAGCGCTGCTTATCAAAAGGAACTGATAGAACAGTTTATTAAGCGAAAGGTGCTGGTTCAAGACGGAGAGTACTGCTACATCCTGGTAGATATGTTGCGTATATATCTAAAAAGGGGGAATGGATCATTATGAGAACAGATAACATTTTTATCACAGGTGGAGAGGTTTCCGGCGAACACATGATAGGATACAAGGACAAAATTGAAGCATTTACCCGGATGATTGATCAGAAGCTGTCCGCAACAGGAGGTATCTATCTCTATGGGCTGTATCGTATGGGAAAAACCTCTGTGGCAAAGCAAAGCCTGAAACAGCTTCAAGATGATCATCCAGATTTATTATGTATTTACATGAATCTGAATATTTTCAATACCAATAGCGAAAATAGGTTCAATAATTTTCTGGAAGCCATTATAATCGAGTTAGAGGAGCTTTTAGAGGAGTCGGATGCCCCCACCATGGAAGGCGTCATGAAAAAAATAGCTGTTTTTAAAAAGGCAGATAAATCCGAGCAAAGCTACCGTATTAAATTCAACAAAGTGTTCACATGGATCAAAAAAGCCAATCGGACAGTTCTTCTGATGATAGATGAATTTGACGCTGCAAGAGATGTATTCTCGTGCAAAGCAGATTTTGAGTTGTTCAGAGAACTGGTTGCAAGCCCTAATTATTCCGTTTGCCTTGTAACAATCTCACGGCAGGAGCTCAGCATGATTGAACATGAAAATCCAAACAATTCTTCTTTCAAGGGGGTCATGTATCCATATACAATAAAAGGCTTTACGGAGGCTGACATTGATGAATATTGTCGAATTATGATAGAATACTATGATTATGATTTGAGCAGGTCGGACATTGACCTGGTACAAGCCTACTGTGGTTCCTCTCCCTATCTGTGGTCTTGTGTTGGCTATGAGCTTGCCGAAAAGCAACTTCTGAACAGCAGCGACTTTTCAGTTGAGGATATTCTGAATATGCCAGCGATTCTTTCAAAAATTGGCGGATATCACGATTCGATCCTGAAATGCTTAACCCATGACAGGGATGAAAACGACATAAGTCTTGCTGACAAGCTTGTCAGTGCTATCATAGGGCCGTCATATCTCGCAACAGATGAGGATATCAAATTGCTAATTGGCATGAATTATCTGATTGACACTGGAGAAACCTGTCTTGCTTTTTCTCAAGCGTTCAAGAAATACCTTTTGAATATGACATACAACAATGATGTTCTGAACAATTTTGAAACATTGGAAAAAAAACTTAAAAATCTACTAGAAGTACATAAAAGTGAACTATTTCAAACGCTCTTTGCAAACAGTTCGCAGGATGAAAACCTGAAATGGTTTGCGGTTCTGAGCGATGTATGGAAAACATTGGAGCACAAAACTTTTGATAAATCCAATTATGAAAACCAAATCAGAAATACGAATCATAAATTCCGTGCACACGAAACGGCTCTAAACGTGATGTCACTTGAGGATGTAACACGCATTCTGCGTATGCATTGGACAATTTTCAGTTCACACTTTCATAATCAGCCGTTAAGCCAATGGGAGACGCATCTTAAAGCATGCGGAAGGGCTCGTAATCCTGTTCACCACGGTTCTATCGAACGCATCTACTCAAAGGAGGAACAGAAGAGAGTTAATTCCTATTGCTTGGAGATTATCAAGGAAGTATCCTGAGTAGTAGTTATCAGCATTATATTATAGGTGGAACTTGAATCGAATGATTGATCATAAAAAACGCAAAACTCAGAAAGAAGCGGTTATCGAAAAACTAAAAGTATTCTTTGAAAGGTTTGGAAACATAAATGACGGCTCGAAGGCAACTCACCCTCTTAGCTTATTCGTCCTCATCGCTGCACTCATCCAGCCCGCGAAGCAGTTGGATATACACGCATTCTGCTCGGTCACGCTCCTCACCGTCCGTGGACATCATCATTTCAAGAAAATAGGTTTTCGCTTCTTCGTAATCCGTCCAGACCTCACGTCTGCCGTTGCAGACAGTAGTAACCTTACGTGTTCTCGGCATTGCCAATTCAGGTGTTTTCAACATAACTGTT
>CACYCV010000359.1 GCA_902772955.1 uncultured Ruminococcus sp. | reverse complement strand
TCCAGAGCGCTCCGTAAGGAGCGTGAGGAGCGGAAGCCGCGGCCAAAAAGTATAGACCGGCAAAATCGAGCGGAACGGAGTGGAGCAAGGCGCGAATTGACAGCGGAGGCACTCCGCGCGAATCGTCCTGTGCGGTCACGCACCGGCTTTCAGGAGGTAATTGCGGATCTGCTGCATCCGGCTGTCCAGGGAAGCACTGATTTTGGCGCAATCCGTCAGCTCCTGGGTGAGCATCTCCATTTTTTCCGCCGGGATGTTCTTTTTGTATTTGAGCTTATGCTCCAGACTGGCCCAGAAATCCATGGCAATCGTGCGAAACTGTACCTCCACCTTGACATTTTTCTTTTCGTTTTCCAGAAAAATCGGCACAGACACAATCAGGTGAAGGCTGCGGTATCCGCTTGGCTTCGGATTCTGAATATAGTCCTTCTTTCTGATCAGAGTAATATCGTCCTGCTGCAGGAGGCATCTGGCCAGTCGGTAAATATCGTCCTCAAAGGAACAAATCACCCGTACCCCTGCAATATCATGAATGTTTTCTTCAATAGACTCCAGGGTTTTGGGAAGGTTTTTGCGGATCAGCTTCCGGATAATGCTGTCATAATCCTTGACCCTGCTGTGGATGGATTCGATGGGATTGCCGTCATAAATCAGAGAAAACTGCTCGTTCAACACCTTGAATTTCGTCTCTATTTCCATAATGGCACAGGTATAATTGGCAAAAAACTGCTCCACGGGAATGATCTGCTCCTGCACCATATCCAGAATCGCTTCTTCGCTGTAATTCAGCTTCTGCGTGAAACGCGCAATCTCCTTTGCCATTTTATCGGTCTGTTCCATCAGATCCATTTCATTGTTTTCATAATTTTCACTCATCACTTCATCTCCTTGTAGGAACACGGGGTAGTCTCACCCTCAGACAATGGAAATCACCCGATAGTCCTTTGCTTCTACCGCATTTCTGAGGATTTCATCGGCAACCTCCTGTGTCAGGGTGACCACTGCCCTGCCGTCTGTATGACTGACCTCTGCCGAAGCAACCCCTTCCACGGCCTCCAGCGCCTTTTTCACGGATGCTTCACAGTGTCCGCACATCATTCCTTCAATTGTCATGGTTTTTGTCATCTTGATTTCCTCCCTTTCAATCGAATACAAAACGGAAACACCGGGGAGCACCTCAGGTGTGTCCGATGAGATCTTTGTATAACAGCGTCCCGGCCGGTAAAGCCGGAACAAATTCAGCCGAAGCGCATTGGAAATGACAAATACGCTGGACAAGCTCATAGCTGCCGCACCGAAGACGGGACTCATCACCAGTCCCAGGGAAGCATAGGCTCCCGCAGCAACCGGAATCAGCAGGACATTATAGAACAATGCCCAGAACAGATTTTCTTTGATATTCCGGTAGGTTTGCCTGGAAAGCCGGACAGCCCCCACCGCATCGGTCAGACGGCTTTTCATCAAAACCACATCTGCCGCGTCAACAGCGATGTCCGTTCCGGCACCGATAGCCATGCCCACATCCGCAGCAGTCAGTGCCGGGGCATCGTTGATACCGTCTCCGATCATCAACACTTTTCCCTTTTCCTTCAGCTTCTGCACAATTAACCCTTTTTCCTCCGGCTTAACCTGAGCGGCTACCTGACAAACGCCTACCTGACGGGCAATGACCAGAGCGGTTTTAAGATGATCGCCCGTGAGCATCACCACAGACAAGCCCATCTCCTGCAGTCGGGCGATGGCTTCGGCAGAATCCTCTTTGACGATATCCGCAACGGCAATCAGCCCCAACAGCCTGCCTCCTTTGGCAAACAGCATGGGACTTTTTCCTTGCCCGGCAATTTCTTCCACTGCTTTCGTCACGGATTCCGGCAAAGAAACGTGCTGTCCGATCAATGACAAGCTGCCTCCCCAAAGCTTTTCTCCCTGCAGTACAGCCCCCACACCGCCGCCGGCATAGGTTTGGAACTGCTCCGTTTCCAGGGGTGAAAGCTGCCGCTGTTCCGCAGCGGTACAGATTGCCGCTGCCAGGGGATGTTCGCTTTTCTTTTCCAGCGACAAGGCGTTTTGCAGCAGCTCCGACTCTGAAACACCCTCTGCAGGCAGAATATCCGTCACCACGGGAGTCCCGTTCGTCACGGTTCCTGTTTTGTCCAGCACCACCACCGAGGCTTTGCCGGTTTCCTGCAAAGCGGCAGCCGATTTGAATAAGATGCCGTTTTTAGCACCCACACCATTGCCCACCATAATGGCCACAGGAGTCGCCAATCCCAAAGCACAGGGACAGGAAACCACCAGTACAGAGATTCCCCTGGCCAGCGCCGTACCGGTTCCCGCTCCGAGTGCCAGCCAGAGCAGGGTTACCACGGCTGCCAGCAGCATTACTGCCGGCACAAAGATCAATGAAATTCTGTCGGCCAGTCTGGCCACCGGTGCTTTTGTCGCCGCAGCATCACTGACCATCGCAATAATGCCTGCCAGGGCAGTGTCCTCTCCCACCCGGACAGCACGGCACAGAAGATATCCGGATTGCTGCATGGAAGCGGAGGAAACCTCACTTCCAACGTTCTTTTCCACCGGCAGACTTTCTCCGGTCAAAGCGGATTCATCCACCGAACCGGTTCCTTCTATGACGATTCCGTCCGCCGGAATGCGGTCGCCCGCCCGCAGGATAAAAATATCCCCCTGCCGCAGCGCTTCTATGGGAATCATCGTTTCCTTCCCTTCCCGGAGCACACAGGCGGTTTTCGGGGCAAGCTTCATCAGTCCCCTCAGGGCATCCGTTGTTTTTCCTTTGGAATATGCCTCCAGGGTCTTTCCCACCGTCACAAGGGTAAGAATCATGGCGGCGGATTCAAAGTATAATTCATTCATCAGCTTCATAGCGGCCGGATTGTCTCCATGACTGACCAGAGAGGACATGATCAGCAGCATCACGGTACTATACCCAAAGGATACGGAAGCTCCGATGGCAATCAGCGTATCCATATTGGGAGAAAGGTGCAGAAGTCCCCGGAAACCGCTGATAAAAAATTTCCGGTTAATCACCATCACCGCCGAACACAACAGCAGCTGCACCAATCCCACACCGACACAGTTTTCCTGCAGAAACGGCGGCAGAGGAAAGCCCAGCATGTGGACTCCCATGGAAAAATACATCAGCGCCAGCAAAAAAAACAGCGACACCGACAGCCGCCTTTTCAGCTTCGGCGTTTCCCGATCGGTCAGCATTTCCTCATCGGCAGCCCCTTTTTCATGGGATTTCTGCCGGAGAGAAGCCCCATAGCCTGCCTTTTCAACAGCACGGATCACGTCCTCATCGCTGACGCTGCCCTGCACCCCCATTGAATTGGTCAGCAGACTCACCGAACAGGCACTGACACCTTCCAGTGCAGAAACGGCTTTTTCCACTCTCGCCTGACAAGCTGCACAGCTCATTCCCGTGATCGTAAATTGCTTCATAAAATTTCCTTTCTGACATTTTGTGAGTGTGCGGTCACGCACCCAAGGACACTTCCTGCGGGCGCCCGCTCCGGTAATTTGAAATGTAGAGCTCGGGAGATTGAAAATTACAATAGCATTGTATCCGAAGGGGTTCGGGAGCGACCGGAAAGCCCCCTGCATCCCTTCGGATTGAAAATTTATGAGGGAAGTTCATATCTAAGTTCCAACGGTCAAATCGCAGCCACCCCAAAGCGGCGCGTTAGCGTCGTGTGGGGTGGTTGCCGCGGCAGTAAAGTCGCACACGGCAAAACCGAGCGGAACGCAGTGGAGCAAGGCGCGAATTGACAGCGAAGGCACTCCGCGCGAATCGTCCTGTGCGGTCACCCGCCGCTCACGCACCTGAGGAAGGTTCCTGGCTTTGCTGATAGACACCGCCGGAGCTTTCGGTATAAGGCTCCGTCTCATTGATTTTCTGAATAACCTCATTAAAGAGAATAACCTCATATTTTTCCGCAATGGTCTTGTAGGCCTCTTCATAATCAGTTTTGCGCAGCATATTGTCTACACTGATCTTCCAGGCAGGCATACCGTCTCCCAGATAATACATGATATGATATCCGTATTGCGCTGTCTTGACAACTTCAACATCTCCCGGCTTGCGCTTGCTGTCAAACAGCCAGTCGTTAAACTCGGTGACCGTCTTTCCCGGAAGGACATTCGTGTAAAGACCTCCCGTGGCCTTGGAACCGGTATCTTCGGTGTACTTCCGGGCAAGAGCTGCAAAGGATTCCTCTGTTTTTTCGCCGTTTTTCCACTCGTTGTAGATTTCGGTAGCCTTTGCCAGCGCCTTTTCTTCACTGTCATCGTGGCTCTTGGTGGTAATCAGAATATGTCTGACGTTTTTAGAAATACTTTCATCTCGATAAGTGCTCTTTGTAATCATCAGCACAGTAAAGGAATTGGCATTCTCAATCACCGTTGTGTCCAGATCGTTCCGGGCAAGATGGAAAATCCACTTGCCTGCTTCGGAGGTTACTTCATAGGCATACTGGTTGTAAAGCGTTTCCTCGGCAGCCTTTTCCACAGCCTCTGCCAGCTCCTCCCCCTGCAGGGGAGTCGTGGATTCTCCGGAAATCTGCTCCGGATGCTCTGTCAGGAATTTCTTGATGTAATCCAGAAATTCCTTTTCCGTCTTGCATTTGGCAAGATCCTCTGCATAGGCCTTGGCTTTTTCCTTGCGATCCTGCACTACCTTCTCGTCCTCTGAGGCTTCTGCATTGTCTCCGCCAAAGGCAAAATTAAACCGGCGGAAATCCGCATAGGAATAGCTGGCTTTATTTTCCTGATAATACTTTTCGTAATCCTCCTCGGAATACTTGAAGCCGTCCTTGACACGGTTATAATACTTATTGGCCAGTGCTGTCAGCTTCAGATAATCAAGAATTCCTTTTTCGGTAACACCCTCACCAAAAGCCTCGGAAATATAGGTATCCAGATCCTTTCCTGCCACATCGGCAGCGTCCCGGATGGATTTCATCGAGACCTCTACCGATACCATATCGGAATCCTCCATGGTGATCCCGCTGTCATAGGCAGCCTCACACAATGTCAGCAGCTGCTCCAGATACTGGGTAGTCATGCTCATGAAATAATCAAACCAGGTAACCCCCTGATCCTGACTATAATACTGCTCCTTCAGACTCTTGGTAGCGTCCAGTCCCTGATAAACCGCATAGTCCCGGTAGTTCAGATAATAGCTGTTGAACAGATAAGAGGTAATTGCTCTGGAAATTACATAATGATCCGATTGTGCAACAACGTCTTCGGCTGAGACGGGTTCCTCAGGCAGAATCAACTCTCCCTTGGAGGTTTCAGAACCGTCAGAAGCTTCTGTCCGTTCTGAGGAGGTTACACCAGTGTTTCCTCCCGCTTTGTTGTCGGAGTCCTTATTCGCATTTCCGCATCCCGATAAGACAGCAGTCACACACAGTGTCCCTGCAATCATGGCGGCAATGATCCGTTTTCTCAATGAAAATCCTTGCAACATGATTTCATCTCCTGACTTTCAAATTTAGTTTAAAAAGCTCCGATGTTAATCATACCAAAAAAAAGCGCTTTTAACAATAGTTTTTTATAAAAAAATGGCACGGTGGTTTTTTCCTATGATACAGCACCAAAAAGAGGCTTTTTTCTCTGCTTAGCCATGAATTCTCAAAAGGATCACCCACGGAAATCAATTTTGAAAGGTTTTATCATTGCATGACAGCATTTTTCATAGCTGCTTGCGCTGCTGTGAAGGGAGCAGGATCAGTTGGTGGCTTCGCCCCCAAACCCCTTGGGAGTTTCGCTGTCTGCGGACAGCGACTT
>CACYCV010000358.1 GCA_902772955.1 uncultured Ruminococcus sp. | reverse complement strand
TCCAGAGCGCTCCGTGAGGAGCGTGAGGAGCGGAAGTCGCGGCAGTAAAGCTGGACACGGCAAAATCAAGCGGAACGGAGTGGAGCAAGGCGCGAATCGTCCCGCGCGGTCACGCGCACGCGAATTGACAGCGGAGGCACTCCGCACGCACCTTGAACATTATGGGTTCTGGAGTGCTTCAAGGATGGTGTCAAAGTCGGATTTGGGGACTAAAAGGGAAATCTGCGCTTCACTGGTGGTGATCAGACGAATGTCTGCATTGACAGAGGCAGCCTTCCGGAAAACCTCCGCTGCAACGCCGGGACAGTTTTCCATGCCGGCATCGTTGATGGAAATCTTGCAGTTGCCGCTGCTGACCACCGGTTTGACGGTGCCGCTGTCCAGCTTGGAGGTGTAACTCAGAATTTTGACCAGATCGTCGTCACTCACCGTAAAGGACAGATTCGTTCTGGCGCTTTGCGGCGGCGTCAGGGAAATCATGTCCACATCAATGCCCATGGAGGCAATGGTTTCAAAAACCTCTGTAACAAAGGTCATGCTGGCGGGAATGTTTTGCAAAATAATCAGGGTAATATCCTCGCATACCGCGATGGTTGGCTGCATATAAATCACCTCGTTTATGTTATTCGGCGCTTTGCCTTTTTATTCGGCATCACGCAGCAGATCAGACATATTGTAAAGCCCCGGAACACGGCCTTTCAGATAGACCGCAGCGTTCAGGGCACCTACGGCAAATACTGTCTTGGATCTGGCACTGTGACTGATCGTCAGTACCTCGTCCTGCCCGGCAAAAATGACCTCGTGCTCTCCGACAATGTTGCCGCCACGGATGGAATGAATCCCGATTTCCTTTTTGTCCCGCTTTTTCCGGGTGGCGTGACGGTCATAGATATACTCGGCATCGGTTTTGACCTCTGCAATGGCATCCGCAATCATCAGCGCCGTGCCGCTGGGGGCATCCAGCTTCTGATTGTGATGCTGCTCAACAATTTCAATATCAAAATCGCTGCCAAAGACGGTGGCGGCTTTTTTTGCCAGTTCAATGATGAGGTTGATGCCAAGAGACATATTTCCGGAATAAAATACCGGAATTTCCTTGGCGGCAGAAAAAATCTGATGCTTTTGTTCCTCACTGTAGCCGGTGGTGCAGATGACCACCGGCATTTTTTTGTCAAGGGCATAGGCCAGCAGGCTGTCCAGTACCGAAGGATGGGAAAAATCCACAATCACGTCGGCCTCACAGGTCAGCTCGGAAAACGATCTGGCATAGATCAGGGCATTGTTCTGGGGAGGAACAAGATCCACACCGGCCACAATCTGCAGATCGTCTCTGCCGGAGGCGGCGTTCAGAATACTCATGCCCATTTTACCGGAACATCCGGTCATTATGATTCTTGTCATGTTTGACATTCCTTTCCACGGCAGAGGACAGAGAAAAGCTCTCTGTTCTGTATGAATCAGGCAATAATGCCGTACTTTTGCAGACAGCTGACCAGTGCCTGATAGCCGCTTTCACTCATGGGAGCCAAGGGCATACGGCAGGGTCCGCACTTAAAACCGAGCAGATTCATGGCTGCCTTGACAGGGATGGGGTTGACATCCGAAAACAGCATATCAATCAGCTCAATATAATGCTTCTGCATGGCAAAGCTGCCCTTGAAATCGCCCTTCAGAGCCAGTGCCATCATGTCGTGGGTTTCTCTGGGACAAACGTTTGCCAATACGGAGATGACACCCAGACCGCCCATTGCAACAATGCTGAATGCCTGTGCATCCTCACCGCTGTAGATATCCAGCCGGTCGCCGCAAAGAGCCATGGTTCTCACCAGAGCGGAAATATCGCCGTTGGCTTCCTTGGCAGCCCTGATATTGGGATGCTTGGACAGCTCCGCATAGGTTTCCGGCTTGATGTTGCAGCCGGTACGGGAGGGAACGTTGTATACAATCATAGGAATGTTGATGCGGTCGGCAATGTAATTGTAGTGCCGCACCAGACCTGCCTGAGAGGTCTTGTTATAATAGGGGGTTACGGAAAGAACAGCGTCTGCACCGGCTTCTTCGGCTTCCTTGGAAAGTTCGGCCGCAAAAACGGTTTCGTTGCTGCCGGTGCCGGCAATGACAGGTACCCGATGGGCAACCTTCTGAACCGTGTACTCGATGACCTTGCAGTGTTCTTCCTTACTGAGTGTCGCGGATTCGCCTGTGGTTCCGCAGGCAACAATGGCATCTGTGCCGTTGGCAATCTGAAAGTCAATCAGTCTGCCGTATTCCTCGAAGTTGACGGTACCGTCTTCCTTCATAGGAGTGACAATTGCCACAGCCGATCCGGTAAAAATATGGTCTGCCATAAAACTGCCTCCTTCAATGAGATTTTAAAAAGGGGATCAATCCATACTATACCGACAGGATTGATTCAGTGACGATCAGATATATCCCTCTGCACACAGAAGCTCTGCCAGCAGAACTGCACCGCCTGCGGCGCCTCTGAGGGTATTGTGGGACATACAAACAAACTTGATGGTGTACTGGGTATCTTCTCTGAGTCTGCCTACAGAAACAGCCATGCCGTTTTCCAGGTTCCGTTCAGACTTGATCTGGGGTCTGTCGGCCTCTCTGAAATAGTGCAGGAACTGCTTGGGAGCGCTGGGCAGGTTCAGCTCCTGAGGCTTACCCTTATAGGATTCCCAATCCGCAATGATCTGCTCCATAGAGGGCTTCTGCTCCAGCTCTACAAATACGGCAGCGGAATGACCGTCAGAAACCGGCACGCGGATGCACTGTGCGGTGATGGAGGGAGAGGAAGCCTTGACAATCTGTCCGTTTTCGATGGTACCCCAGATCTTGAGAGGCTCCTGTTCGGATTTTTCTTCCTCGCCGCCGATATAGGGAATGACGTTGTCAATCATTTCCGGCCATCTTTCAAAGGTTTTGCCGGCGCCGGAGATAGCCTGATAGGTGCAGGCCAGTACTTTTGTCACGCCGTATTTCATCAGGGGATGAATAGCAGGCACATAGCTCTGGAGAGAGCAGTTGGATTTAACGGCCACAAAGCCTCTTTTGGTGCCGAGACGCTTTTTTTGTGCTTCAATGATAGCCAGGTGATCATCGTTGATTTCCGGGATGACCATAGGAACGTCGGGAGTGAAGCGATGTGCGCTGTTATTGGACACAACAGGGCATTCAGCCTTTGCATAAGCCTCCTCCAGGGCACGGATCTCGTCTTTTTTCATATCGACGGCGCAGAAAACGAAATCCACCTGAGAAGCGATCGCCTCCACATCAGCAGCGTCCATAATTACCATATCCTTCATGGAAGCGGGCATAGGAACGGTCATAGCCCAGCGGTTTCCGGCAGCCTGTTCATAGGTTTTGCCGGCGGAACGGGCAGAAGCTGCCAGCACCTTGACATTGAACCAGGGATGGTTTTCCAGAAGGGTCGCAAAGCGCTGACCCACCATACCGGTTGCACCGATGATACCTACATTGTACTGTTTTTCCATTTTTCTGTCTCCTTTTCGGGTTAGTTTGGGAACATACGGCACGGATGCCGAATGGCTTGAAAAATCCGCAGCGGCTCCGTGAGATAAAAAAATGACCGGAGATATTCCGGTCATCAAAAAAGCTGCCAAGAACAGATATGAAAGATCTGTCTGAAAATGATAGCTCCCCATCATAATGCATTCTATGATGACAGTGATACATTGGCTCCAATGCATCCCCAGAACACCGGCGGCCGGCTGTTGTTCTTCGGCGGTAAGGCTCTTCACGGGGCATCCACGGCTCTGGCAGCCTCCGCCCGGTTACACGCAATCCCGCACCTCTATCCGGAAACGATTTGAACTTTTCAATCATCTATACTATACCATTTCTTTTCGTTCTTGTCAACTCAGTGGGTGGCCCGTGACACGGAAATCAACTTTCTTCTCCGGAATATTGGGACCCTGTCCCAAACCCTGCCGGGGGAAACCCTTTTTTGAAAAAAAGGGTTATTCCCCGGACCCCTTTCCAAAAAAACTTGTGTTTTTTCC
>CACYCV010000357.1 GCA_902772955.1 uncultured Ruminococcus sp. | reverse complement strand
GCTTCCGCCCCACACGGCGCTTACGCGTCGCTTTGGGGCGGTTGCATTCTGACCGGGCATTTTCCCCAGAATTATTTTACACTAACCAACGGAGTGTACGGAAATCAACTTTCTCCTCCGGCACATCGGGACTCTGTCCCAAACCCTTTTTAAAAAAGGTTATCCCCCGAACCCCTTTCCAAAAAACTTGTGTTTTCCCATCAAAATACAACGGGAAAAGGGTATCTTTTAACAATTGATTTTCCTGGGCGGAGTGACCCCGCGGGACAATTCACGGCGTGCTTCACTCCGTTCCGCTCGTTTTTGTGTGCCCGGCTTTACTGCCGCGGCTGCGTTTTAACCGGAAGGCCGCTATGCCAAGTTCGTTTTCGGGGGTGCGGGTCTCCGGTGGAGACTTCTCAGCCAACGGCTGAGAAGCACCGACCGAGCCGACAGGTGAAACCCTTAGTGGGACTTTTTCGCAAAAGTCCCACTAAGGCGCACTCCGCAGAGTGCGAAAATCCAGATACGAACAGACAAGAACGCCCAACCATTTTCCGCTTTTTCAGTGAACCATAGAGGTGTGCTTTTCACGAAGATAGGTAGATTCCAGATCGGCAAGATGGAGCTTGACAGCAAGGGGATATTTTTCAAAAGCCTGGCTCAAGGCAAAGCTGCCGCCCCGGACAGCATCGTCAAAACCGCCCATGTGCCAGCGAATGGCCACCGCCTCAGAGGTTTTCAGGCGCATGAACCGTTCGATCAGAAAAACCGATTTTTCTCCATGACCGTAGGGAAAAACATCCTCCACTGCATAAAAGGGCTTCTTCTCCCATTGACCTGTTTCATCGTTCTTGACATTCCGGGTGGAAACCTTATAAAACTGAGCCTTGCACAAATCGTGCAGCAGCCCGCAGACGGCAAAGCTCTCCGCGTTATCCCGCTCCCGTTCAAAATGCTTTTCCACCATGGTATGATAGACGCTCAGACTGTGCATGACCAGACCCTGCTCACAGGCGCAGTGAAATTTCGTGCTGGCCGGCGCCGTAAAGAAGTCCGTCTTTTGCAGCCACTCCAGCAGCTCGGCGGAACCTTCCCGCTGAATATTGGTTTTGTAAATTTCAATAAATTCTTCTTTATATCCCATAGTATCCCCCGTTATTTCAGGTCGTCATTGTAAACAGCCCGTTCTCCACCAATAAACTTCGCCCTGGTTCGGGCAGCCGTTAGATGGGCTTCTCCGATGGCGCGGATGCTGAGGGTCAGAGGAACCGCAACCTCTCTGAGGTGCATCCCGATCAGAACACCGCCCACATCCAGTCCGGCGTCTGCACGGATATGCTCTACCGCAACCGGATCCTTCAAAGTCCGGTAAGTAATCGTGGCAAAGGAACCGCCCGCTTTTGGCTGCGGAACCACATTGACCTCTTCCCTGCCCTGCTTCACGGTGGCCTCCCGTTCGAGAATAACGGCTCTGTTCAGATGCTCGCAGCACTGTGCAGCCAGATAGATGCCCTGCTCCTGCAGGATCGGATAAATCCCGTCAAAAATTGCCTGGGCAATCTCCATGCTGGAGGCCGCACCAAAGGAAGCTCCCTTGACGGTACTGGAGGAGCAGCCCACGATAAAAATATCTCCTTTTTTCAGCTTAGCCGCTGCCAGAACATCCCTGACAGCCTGCTGAGCCTGTCTTGTGATCGTTTCGTCCATCTTTCTTCCCCTTTTCAACATAATAGAGTAAGGCACCTCTGTTGAGATGCCTTACATTGATACGCTGTCGGAGCAGCGCCTGTTTCTTGCTTATTCGGCAGCTTCTTCGGCTGCGGGTTCCTCGGCGGCTTCCTCAGAAGCCTCTTCGGCAGGCTGGTCGGCAAGCAGTGCCTTCATGGAAAGGCTGATGCGCTTTGCCTCAAAGTCAATGGCAGTAATTCTGACACGAACCTTCTGACCAACGGAAAGAACATCCTGAGGCTTCTCAACTCTCTCGTTGGAGATCTGAGAAACATGGATCAGACCGTCAATGCCGGGGATAATTCTGGCAAAAGCACCGAACTGGGTCAGGCCGACAATCTCAACCTCACAGTCTGTGCCAACAGGATACTGATTCTTGAGGATCTCCCAGGGATTATCCTCGTCCTTGCGGTAGCCCAGAGAAATCTTGCCCTTTTCGGGATCCAGTGCTTTGATATAAACCTCGATGGTGTCACCAACACTGACAGCCTCAGAGGGATGCTTGATTCTGTTCCATGACAGCTCAGAGATATGTACCATGCCGTCAATGCCGCCGATGTCAACAAAAGCACCATAGGAGGTCAGGGACTTGACTGTACCGGTGTACTTCTTGCCAACCTCAGCATCTGCCCAGAAAGCCTCTGCCTTCTGCTTGCGCTCGTCGTTAAGTACCGAACGGATCGAACCAACGGCACGCTTTCTCTGTCTGGTGGTTTCGATGATACGGAAGCTGACTTCCTGCTTCAGCAGTCCGTCCAGACTTTCGCCTCTGGTAGCGGTAGCCAGAGAAGCGGGAATAAACACCTTCACACCGTTGGTAACGGCAATGACGCCGCCCTTGACAATTTCGGTAACCACGCCGGTAACGACGGTTTTCTCTTCCTCTGCCTTAACGATATCATCCCAGCCCTTCTGAGCATCCAGAAGTCTCTTGGACAGAAGGATGGTTCCTTCCTGATCGTTTGTTTTCATAATAATCAGATTCAGCACGTCGCCAACCTTTACCAGATCCTCTGCCTTGGCAGTGGGATCATTGGAAAGCTCAGAAAGCGGAATAATGCCTGTCTGCTTTCTGCCGACATCCACACGAACCTCTGTGGGAGTAATGCCTACAACAACACCGCTTACTCTGCCATCTGTATTATAATTTTTGAAGGACTCCTCCAGGAGCGCCTCAAAATTCGGCTCCGCTTCACTTTCCTGAATATTTTTGATTTCTTCTGTCATGGTAACAAGTACCTCCTTTATTATGCTTGCCG
>CACYCV010000356.1 GCA_902772955.1 uncultured Ruminococcus sp. | reverse complement strand
TTGCTTCACATCCCATTTTATTGTTTAGTGGAGTGTATTGCTATATAAACCCCTCCGTCACGGCTTACGCTGTGCCACCTCCCTTTGTCAGGAGAGGCTTGCAAAGCGTTCTTCCGGTCAAAAGAAAACCACCCCAAAGCGGCGCGCAAGCATCGTGCGGGGTGGAAGCCGCGGCAGTAAAGCTGAGACACGGCAAAACCGAGCGGAACGGAGTGGAACGCTGTCGCGAACACGTCCCGCGCGGTCACGCGCCCGCGAATCGACAGCGGAGGCACTCCGCAGGACGATAATTCGTATTTACAACTTTGACAAATTGTACTATAATGAATAATACCATCAAATGAAAGGAAAGATGATCACATGGATATCAGACAGGAATCATTGAAAAAGCATTATGAATGGAAGGGAAAAATCGAGGTTGTTTCCCGTGCGCCCATTACCAATTCGGAGGAATTATCTCTTGCCTACACACCGGGAGTTGCAGAGCCTTGCCTGGAAATTAACAAGGATTATGAAAAGTCCTTTCAGCTTACCAGAAGAAATAACCTGGTAGCGGTAATTACGGACGGTACGGCTGTTCTGGGACTGGGAGATATCGGCCCTGAGGCGGGTATGCCGGTTATGGAAGGAAAATGTGCCCTGTTCAAAGCCTTTGGCGATGTGGATGCTTTTCCTATCTGTGTTCGTTCCAAGGATGTGGATGAAATCGTCAGAACGGTTTATCTTATTTCCGGCAGCTTCGGCGGAATTAATCTGGAGGATATCGCTGCTCCCCGCTGTTTTGAAATTGAGCGCCGTCTGAAGGAAATCTGTGACATTCCCGTATTCCATGACGACCAGCACGGAACGGCAGTAGTCGTGGCGGCCGCTCTGATCAATGCCCTCAAGATTGTCAATAAAGAAATGAAGGACATTCGTGTCGTTGTCAACGGCGCAGGTTCTGCCGGGATTGCCATTACCAAGCACATCATGAACATGGGGGTTCAGAAGGTAGTGCTTTGTGACAGCGTTGGGATTATCTGCGAAGGCGACGAACGTCTTAACAGTGAAAAAGCAGCCATGGCCAGAGTTACCAACCGGGAACACCTGACCGGAAAGCTGGCCGATGCCATGAAAGGCGCTGATGTATTCATCGGCGTTTCCGCACCCAACATTGTGACGGAAGAAATGGTTGCCTCCATGAACCGGGATGCTATTGTTCTGGCTATGTCCAACCCAACCCCGGAAATTATGCCCGATCTTGCCAAAAAGGCAGGCGCCCGCATTATCGGTACCGGTCGTTCCGATTTTCCCAACCAGATCAACAACGTTCTCTGCTTCCCCGGCATTTTCCGCGGTGCGTTGGATTGCCGTGCCAAGGAAATCAATGAGGAAATGAAAATGGCCGCATCCCGTGCGATCGCGTCTCTTGTAGACGATGCCGAACTGAATGAGGATTACATACTTCCCTATGCTTTTGATAAGCGTATCGGTCAGACTGTTGCCAAGGCTGTCATGGAAGCTGCTGTCAGAAGCGGTTCTGCCAGAATTACCGGATAAAAAAGAAAGGCTGTTTCAGCGACTTTTCCTCTGCAGGTGATCGGATGACGCTTGCATCCCGGAAGGCTGCCTGGAGGAACTGCCTTTTTTGCCCATGAAACTTTGAAGAAGGAGTGTTGACACATGAGCTTACCGCAGGATCCGATGATTTTGTATTCGTTTATCAATACCCAGCTTCGGGATGAATACGCTTCTCTGGAAGAGTTCTGCAAGAGTAATCATTTTGATATGGAGCAGATCACACAGACCCTGGGAGCAGTCGGCTATGAATACAACCGTGAGCTGAACCGCTTTGCGTAGATTTGTATCTTGCCGCTATTTTGCATAATGGATCATTCAAAAATACACCGGAATCCTTTCTGCTAACAGAAGGGGTTCCGGTGTTCTGGCAGGTGCATTTTTATTGTCTGAAAAGGACGGCAAAGAAATCATGAGAAATATCATCATCGGCAAAAGCCGGGAGTGAGACGATAAGCCGGGTTCTGTCGTGAACAGCCATCTATCTTGGCAGCCCGTTGCCGG
>CACYCV010000355.1 GCA_902772955.1 uncultured Ruminococcus sp. | reverse complement strand
GCTTTCGGTAACATGGGTGACGACTGCGGTACCGGTGTTGCATTTACCCGTGACCCCGCAACCGGTGACAAGGGCCTCTTTGGTGAGTTCCTTACCAACGCACAGGGCGAAGACGTTGTTGCAGGCGTCCGCACTCCTATGAAGATACAGGAAATGGCAGACAAGTTCCCCGAGGCCTTCAAGCAGTTCGAGGAAGTTTGCGCTACACTTGAAAACCACTACAGAGATATGCAGGATATGGAGTTCACCGTAGAACACGGCAAGCTCTATATGCTCCAGACAAGAAACGGCAAGAGAACTGCAAAGGCTGCTCTTAAGATCGCTTGTGACCTGGTTGACGAAGGCATGAGAACAGAAGAAGAAGCCGTTGCAATGATCGATCCCCGTAACCTTGACACACTTCTCCATCCTCAGTTTGATGCAAAAGCTCTGAAAGCAGCTACTCCTATCGGCAAGGGCCTCGGCGCTTCTCCCGGTGCTGCCTGCGGTCAGATCGTATTCACTGCTGAGGACGCCGAAAACTGGAATGCAGCAGGCAAGAAGGTCGTACTTGTAAGACTTGAGACCTCTCCTGAAGACATCACCGGTATGAAGGCTTCTCAGGGTATTCTCACCGTTCGCGGCGGTATGACCTCTCACGCAGCCGTTGTTGCTCGTGGTATGGGTTCCTGCTGCGTATCCGGCTGCTCCGAAATCGTGATGGACGAAGCAAACAAGAAGTTCACACTGGGCGGCAAGGAATTTGTAGAGGGCGACTTCATTTCTATTGACGGTTCTACCGGTAACATCTATGACGGCATCATTCCCACGGTAGATGCTCAGATCGCCGGTGAATTCGGCAGAGTGATGGCTTGGGCTGATAAGTACAGAAAGCTCAAGGTCAGAACCAATGCGGATACTCCTGCTGACGCTAAAAAGGCTCGTGAGCTGGGTGCAGAAGGTATCGGCCTCTGCCGTACCGAGCATATGTTCTTTGAGGGCGACAGAATTGACGCATTCAGAGAGATGATCTGCGCTGATACCGTTGAAGAAAGAGAAGCTGCTCTGGCGAAGATTCTTCCCGTACAGCAGGGCGACTTTGAGGCTCTTTATGAAGCTCTCGAAGGCAACCCCGTTACCATTCGTTTCCTGGATCCTCCGCTGCATGAGTTCGTTCCCACCGAGGAAGAGGACATCAAGAAGCTGGCTGATGCACAGGGCAAGACTGTTGAGCAGATTAAGGCTATCATTGATTCTCTCCATGAGTTCAACCCCATGATGGGTCATCGTGGCTGCCGTCTGGCTGTTACCTATCCTGAAATTGCCAAGATGCAGACCTCTGCCGTTATCCGTGCTGCTATCAATGTTCAGAAGAAGCATCCGGATTGGAAGGTTGAGCCTGAAATCATGATCCCCCTGGTTGGCGAGGTCAAAGAGCTGAAGTATGTCAAGAAGGTAGTTGTTGAGACTGCTGATGCAGAAATCGCTGCTGCAGGTGCTGATCTGAAATATGAAGTAGGTACCATGATCGAAATCCCGAGAGCTGCTCTGACAGCTGACGAGATCGCTAAGGAGGCTGAATTCTTCTGCTTCGGCACCAACGACCTGACTCAGATGACCTTCGGCTTCAGCCGTGACGACTCCGGTAAGTTCCTGAATGCTTACTATGATGCAAAGATCTTTGAGAATGATCCCTTTGCTAAGCTGGATCAGATTGGTGTTGGCAAGCTGATGAAGATGGCAATCGAACTCGGCAAGGCTGAGCGTCCCACTCTCCACTGCGGTATCTGCGGTGAGCACGGCGGCGACCCGTCCTCTGTTGAATTCTGCCATAAGATCGGCCTTGACTATGTATCCTGCTCTCCCTTCAGAGTACCGATTGCTCGTCTGGCTGCTGCTCAGGCTGCTATCAACGACAAATAATCCTGCACTTCTTTGGCGTCATACACAAGTGCATTTTTCCCGGCATCACAGCATTTGCTGTGGTGTCGGGATTTTTTTGCAAATTCCATAGGAAAATAGGAGCGGATATGTTATACTGTAACTGTTCTTTATCAAACGTGTCCTGCGGAATCTTACGGGTGAAAAAGGTGTTAAGACATGAAACGATGGTCAACCATACTATGTTCCCTGATGCTGACAGTCTTTCTGCTGGCGGAGGGATGCCGCTTTCCGGACAGCGGCAACAGCCGGGAATACAATAAGGATATTTTTGCGATGGATACCTTTATGACGGTCAGAGTGTACTGTGATAACCGGGATACCGGTGAAAAGGCGTTGACGGCAGCGGAAGAGGAAATCCGCCGCCTGGAGCAGCGATTCAGTGTGACAGATGCTTCCAGTGAGGTGGCGCTGATAAACCACAGTCAGAAAACAACCGTCACGGTTTCGGAGGATCTGGCTGTCGTCCTTACAGAAGCGTTCCGTGTTGCCCGTGAAACGGACGGGGCACTGGATATTACCGTTTACCCCGTTTTAAAAGCCTGGGGATTCACTACCGGCAGCTATCGCATTCCCGAACAGGCAGAGCTGGAAATGCTGCTGCAAAGAGTGGACTACCGCCGCCTGCAGTGGGAGAATGGTCAGCTGACGCTGCCGGAGGGGGTTGAAATTGACTTTGGCGCCCTTGTCAAGGGCTATACCGGTGACCGGATCTGTGGACTTTTCCGGGAAAGGGGAATCACCTCCGCTATTGTGAATCTTGGTGGAAATGTGCAGACCATCGGTACCAGGCTGGACGGCACCATGTGGCAGGTGGGCATACAGGATCCCCTTGACGAAGAAGCGCTGCTGGCAACGGTATCCGTAGCTGACCGGGCAGTGGTAACTTCCGGAAATTATGAGCGTTATTTTGTGGGAAAAGACGGAAACCGTTATTGGCATATTCTTGATCCGTACACCGGGTATCCGGCCAGGGGACTTCTTTCTGTAACGGTGATCGGCAGCAGCGGACTGACCTGTGATGCCTGCTCCACGGCTTTGTTTGTAATGGGGAAGGAAAAAGCCCTGACCTATTGCCGCAATCATCCGGAACTGGAGGCTGTTCTGGTGGATGAAGACGGGAATGTATTCGTGACAGAGGAAATAGCGGAGTCACTTTCCTGGAACGGTGACAGAAACATGAAAATCATCAAAAGGACAGAAAACCAATGAAGCAACGAACTGAACAATGGATCCTTTGGGGAATGACAGGCCTGGTGGCTTTGGGCTGTCTGGTCTGGATTTTGCTGCAGCACACCTCCCGCACTCCCGGCCGTTCCGCACAGGTGCGGGTTTCCGGCGAGGTCCGGCTGGAACTTCCGTTGTCTGAAAACAGGCGGGAGGTGATTCACGGTGCAAACGGGATTGATCTGACCGTAGTGGTGGAGAACGGCGGCGTATTTGTGGAAAAATCAGCCTGCCTGGACAAAATCTGTGTGCGAAAAGGCAAAATTTCTGCCGCAGGAGAAACTATTGTCTGCCTGCCTGCCAGAACCATTGTGGAAATCAAAGAACCTGCCTCCTGATCTGATTCGACATGTCCCGCCCTCCCTTTTTTTGAATTTCCCACTCTGCGGAGTGTGCCCAGGGACGCTGTCTCTGGATCCTGCAGCCTTTGAAAAGGTCGGCGAAACTTTTGGGTTGCAAAGCGTTTCCGGTCAATACGCAACTACCCCAAAGAGGTGCGTACAGGGCTTTCCGATCGCCCCTCTGCACCCCTTGGGATTAAAAAACAATGAGGAAAGTTTCTATCCAAGTATATTTCACAGCAGCTTGCGCTGCTGTGAAGTAAGTAAGATGAGTTGGAGGCTTCGCCTCCAAGCCCCTGTGGAGTTTCGCTGTCTGTGGACAGCGACCAGGGGTTCCACCCCATGGACCCCGCAGCCTTTGAAAAGGCTGGCGAAACCTTTGATCTTTGTGAAGCGTTCCGATGGTCAAAACGCAACCACCCCAAAGCGACGCGTTAGCGTCGTGTGGGGAGGAAGCCGCGGGTGCGCGCCCGCAGGAAGTGACCTTGGGGGATGATCGCACAGTGAAATCAATTTTTAAAAATATCCCCTTTCTCCTGTTGTTCTTTGATGGAAAAAATTCAAAAATACAAGTTTTTTTGGAAAGGGTTTCCCCGGGCAGGGCTTGGGACAGAGTCCCAATATTCCGGAGAAGAAAATGTTGGAGATTAGCGAAGCGAACACGTCCCGCAGGGTCACCCGCCGCGGCGGGTTTTTTGTTAGATATGATTGACAAAAAAGAGGAAATGAGATACAATATTTTTATGTATTGTAAATTCGTACGGAAAGGAAATTGATTATGATTACTTTTGAAGCTAAAATCAGAGAACAAATTGTCAGAATGAATTCTGATCTTCCCCTTAAAAATGCGGCAGGTGCCATTATGAAAGTGCTGACCCAGATCAGCCATCAGACAAACATCTTTAATAACCGCTTTGTGCTGTGCTTCGGATGGGCCTATTTTTACCTCATCCAGAAGGAGGACGGTGAGGGAGTAACCTATTGGTCTGTGGAAACCGGCGATTATAAGAGAAATCCCAAAGTGAACCGCACGGATAACGTTACCTCATCACTGGTTGTACAGAATATGCAGATGGAAGCTATCCAGGTTTCCAAATCCAAGCCGGAGCCCTGCACCTGCCATGATACGATTCTGGTGCTGAAGGAGGCTATGGCGGCAGAGGATGTGTATCTCAACAGAACCGCTGCGGCTAAGGACGGAGATTCCGGCTGGTATTTCGGAATGACAGATGATCCCAATGAAGATAACCATGCGCTGGATGACTACCTCAAGCTGCCCACCTATAAGCTGATGGACTTTTGTCCGGAAGCACTGAGAGTGCTGCAGATGCCGGTTGGTACGGTAGCTGTTATTCAGAATAAAGAGCTGACCGCACTGGTGGATGCCAATGATAAGCCGCTTCGCTTTACAACAGAAGCAGAAAGAAGAAAAATGGGTGAAAAACAGCGCGCTGAATTTGAAAAAATGGTAGCAGAGGCAAGAGCCAAGGCAGAGGCAGAAAAAGCAGCCGCCTCCGCTGAAAAAAAGACCGAGGATAAAGCCGATTAAACCTTGGCAGGAAGTGCGAATTTGTGTTGCACGGAGGCAATTCAGAAAATCTGAAAAAATGACGGCCTGTCAGCAGGCGGAGATGGAGTGAAAAGCAAAGAATGTTTCAGCTGATCAGATCAAGCGGCAGAGCAAGACGGGGAGAACTGACAACTCCTCACGGTAAGGTTATGACGCCTGCGTTTATGAATGTCGCTACCTGCGGCGCCATTAAGGGAGCGGTTTCCGCTCTTGACCTCAAAGAGCTTCGCTGTCAGGTACAGCTTTGCAATACCTATCATTTGCACCTGCGTCCGGGAGATCGAAATGTCAGAACTCTCGGAGGCCTGCACCGCTTTACCCACTGGGAAGGGCCGATTCTCACCGACAGCGGCGGGTTTCAGGTTTTTTCACTGGCAAAGCTGCGCAATATCAAGGAGGAAGGCGTTACCTTCGCTTCCCATATTGACGGACATCGGATTTTTATG
Organism: uncultured Ruminococcus sp.; assembly: GCA_902772955.1. GTDB lineage: Bacteria > Bacillota > Clostridia > Oscillospirales > Acutalibacteraceae > UBA1213. The sequence goes on along the minus strand of CACYCV010000355.1, from coordinate 1,229 downwards.
GGTCCTGAGGAGAGCATGACCATTCAGTCCCATCTTGGCTCTGATATTGCCATGGCTTTTGATGAATGTATTGAAAACCCTGCGCCCTATGACTATACCAAACGTTCCTGCGACAGAACCTACCGCTGGCTGTGCCGCTGCCGCGATTAACTCCGGGAGCTGAACCGGCAGGAGGATACGGTAAACCCGGGACAGATGCTTTTTGGCATCAATCAGGGTTCAACCTATGACGATCTGCGGATTGCCCACATGGAGCAGATTCGTGAGCTGGATCTGGCCGGATATGCCATCGGCGGTCTGGCAGTGGGAGAGACGGCAGAGGAAATGTACCATGTGATTGATGTGGTAGAAACCTGTATGCCGGTGGAAAAACCCCGCTATCTGATGGGGGTTGGAACTCCTGTGAATATTCTGGAAGCAGTCTGGCGGGGAATTGATTTGTTTGACTGCGTGATGCCCACCAGAAATGCCCGCCACGCCAACGTGTTTACCTGGAGCGGCAGACGGAATCTGATGAACGAGAAATATGCCCTGGATGAGGAACCGATTGATCCCCAGTGTGATTGCCCGGTCTGCCGGAATTTCACCAGAGCCTATCTCCGGCATTTGTTCAAAAGCGGAGAAATGCTTGCAATGCGTCTGAGCGTTATGCATAATGTTTGGTTTTACAATACCCTGATGATGAAGATCCGGGAGTCCCTGGACCAGGGAACCTTTGAAAGCTTTTACCGACAGTATCGTACAATTCTGGATCAGCGCATCTGATAAAAAAATTTCCATGACGACAGTGATTTCGGCAAAGAACCGTTGTGGATGTTATTCTTCCGATCTATCGACAGCCGTACAGGGAAACGATCACTCTGTACGGCTTTTTTTGACCGTAAGAACGCTTTACTAATATAAAAGATTTCGCTTAAGGAGCGCTTGTGAGTGATTTTGTTTGAAAAGATGCTTTGTAACGTCCGTTTTCGGGGGCCACGGGGGGGCTTTTTCGCAAAAGTCCCCGCCGGGTCGCTGTCCGCAGACAGCGAAACTCCAAAGGAGCCTCAAAACATGAGGAAAGCAGCGGTTTTATAAGAATTCTGCAGAACATTTCAGATTACTACTTGCAAGGCACGAAAAAAACTGTTATAATGATGGTATTATTTTGGAAAGGAAGAAAAACATGTATTTATCAGTATTTGTAGAAAATTCTCTTGCTGCTGTATCGGAGCCGGTTCAGGCCTCTG
>CACYCV010000354.1 GCA_902772955.1 uncultured Ruminococcus sp. | reverse complement strand
CAGGAGTCTTCCAAACAGGAGTCTTCCAAACAAGAGTCTTCCAAACAAGAGTCTTCAAAGCAAGAGTCTTCAAAGCAAGAGTCTTCAAAGCAGGAATCCAGCAAATCAGACACAACACAAAAAATCACTAAAAATGATGCCGCTATAGGTGATATCAATACTTATAACGAGCTTTTCAATATAAACACAAAAGTTACCGTACAGATATCCATGTTGCAGAGTGAGATCAACAAGCTGCAGGCAGACTATAATAAATACAGTGATGATGATAATAAAAAATCTGAAATTTACCGTAAAGCAGATGTCACTATTACAGTCGGCTCAAAGACTTATACGATTAATGAAGTAGGTATCCGTTTGAAAGGCAATACCTCACTGGATCCGTTCTATGCTGAAAACGGCTCTCTGAATATCTCCCATTACAAGCTGAGCTTTGACGAAACCTTCGATGATAAAACCGAATACGGCAGTGAAGCAAAGGTATGGTCAAATGAAAATGAACGCAAGCTCCGTAAAAAGCGTACTTTTGCTACGCTCAACGGTCTGGACATCAAATGGAACAGAAATTATGACGAAACCCATATCCGTGAGATCTATGCAACAAAGCTGTTTGAAGCAAGTGATGTATTAGTCCAGAAAATCAATCTCAGCCAGTTAAAATTCAATGGCAACAACTATGGTGTTGTGAATATATATGAACCGATTGACAAAACCTTCCTTGAAAAGCGTCTGCCGGAATCTGCCATTGGCGGAGATCTTTACAAATGTGCATGGGGCAAGATCGGCGGCCGTTTCAGCGGTGCGACCTATACCACCTCTACCATCAGTTCTATCGGAGAAACCGTGAATTCCACCGGAAAGAAATATATCTACAGCATCAAAACAAACAAAAGTTCTACAGACCATTCCGCACTGAAAAATCTTATCCGCACAATTAACAAATCCAACCCCAGCAAAGACAGCATTGAATCCGTCATTGACATCAACTATTACGCCAGATTTATGGCTGCCTGCTACTTTGCAGGAGATCCCGACGATATCCGAAACAACTATAATAACCACTATCTCTACTTCCGCAAGGATACCGGAAAGGCAATATTCATACCCTATGACAACGACAGAACGCTTGGCGTTACATATGGCTATAACCCCGACGGCAAGGGCTGTTCAGACCGCAATCCTTATTCCGGATGGGCAGCAGGTGCGGATAACGGACAGGAAAATCCGCTTATCAAGCTGACGATCATCGACAATAACAATAGTACCTTTAACTATGTCAAAGATCTTTATACGAAGCAGCTGAAAGTGCTTGCAGCCAGCGACATGATGAAGAGTGACGCAGATTTCAACAAAACATATAATATTGCAAAGAAGAACTATGAAAGTGTTGTGACACCGTCTGTAAAATTTGATAATGTGGAAGAAACATTCAAATTCAGTCTGAACGGCAGAATTGACAGTCAGAAATATGCAACCGCCAATATGTCCTTTGAAATGTTCCGCAGTGCCATTATGGCAAAATACAAGAGCAAAGTAAAATAACACCAAAAGACAAAAACACGCATTATTCCGGAATCTTCCGGCAATAATGCGTGTATTATTTTACTGTTCAAAGCGTTCTGCTACAGGCAGCCCCCATTCTGAAACCTCACTGCAGTAATCCGTCAGACCAACATAATATGCTGCCAGATCTGTCATATCCACTGTAATTTCGTCACCCATATTGACGGTGAACATAATATCATTAGAGCCATTTTCTGTACAGTAATCCACATATTCCTGCGGGATCTCGCTGGCATAGTACAGATCATACGCACCAAAACAATGCAGTATTTCATGTGCCATTGTAGCCGGAGGAGAGATGATCTCATTAAACCTTGTATATAAAGTGATACATTCATAATCGCAATAATCAGCTGAAATATGTGACAAAGAAAATGGCCGTGCTGTTCCGGAAAAGGATGTGTCAAAAAAGTATATATATATGACATTATCCGCCTGATACCTTTCCAGCAAGGCTTCGGTATCAATATAATTTTCCGCAAAACTCATTTCTGAACTATATACTTCTCCGGTCATTTCAGAAGTAGCATCTTCATAGAACTGTGCTGTATATGCCAGTCCGCTGGCATAATCAAAGCTGAAAATCAAATCCGCCTCCTTGCCGTAATTCCGGCTTTGCGCCTCCAGCCAATCACAGGCAATTTCCATGTTTTTCATCATTTCATACCGGATATCATTATCCTGCTGATCAAATGTCCATGCCGTATTGTTATCATTGGCAAAAACAGAAACAATGATTGTTGTACCTTCCAGTGTTTTGGCAGAGCTTCTCATGAATTTCTCGGGATAACCCTTTGGGTTATTCTTATAGATACCCTGTGTATAGAACACCGAGTCCGTATAACTGTTTTCTTCCTCTGAGGATTCCAATACAACAGATGGTTCAATACTGTGCTTATACCATTCAGAAGGCTGTCTGTTGATTTCCTGACTATTTTCAGAGGACTGATGACTGCTTTCTTCAACTGGCTTGGGATATGAGATGATCGTATGAGAGCTGACATTCTCCTCTGTACTACTTTCAGAGAAATTGAAAATACTGGAGGATGTACCTGAAACAGCGGGTTCATTATTGCGGGAAGAATCTCCGTTCGTCACTATCATAAATGCCGCAATTCCCGCAACAGCAGCACAGAGAAAAACAATACCTTTATTTTTCATCCTATTCCTCCCTTTGCTACAAAAAAGCGGTCTGACCTTTCGGACAAACCGCTGATTTGATTTTTCATACATCCCACGGCCCCACAGCAATCTTCCTTCCCGCAAGGCTGCCGATATATTAATTTATCAGATAATTACTCATTCAGCAGTTTCCAAGTTTTAGAGAAATAAAAAAGTGAATTACTCTCCAAAAGGTGTAAAATGGTAAGTAACCACACAAACCGTTTG
>CACYCV010000353.1 GCA_902772955.1 uncultured Ruminococcus sp. | reverse complement strand
TGCCGCGGCTTCCACCCCACACGACGCTAACGCGCCGCTTTGGGGTGGTTTTGTTATGACCGGGCATTTTCCCCAGAATTATTTTACACTAACTTGAAGCACAATAACCCCGTATCCCGCACTGGACGACTTGACGAATGAATAACACAGCCGGTTTTATCGTTTAGTGAAGTTCTTTTTTTCCATCGTACAAAGTGCTGGATGATAGCGAAGCGAACACGTCCAGTGGGGTCATCCCCAAAGGGCACTTTCTATGGGCGCCTGCCGTCCCAAAGTGCGCTGCAAAATTTTACCATTTTTTCTGTTGATCTTTGGTCAAAACACAAGTTTATTTGGAAAGGGGTTCGGGGGATAACGTTTTTTTCAAAAAAAGGGTTTCCACCGGCAGGGTTTGGGACAGAGTCCCAATATTCCGGAGAAGAAAGTTGATTTCCGTGTCACGCACGGTCGCCGGGTTGACAAAATGTTTTAGGTATTGTAGAATCATTTAGATAAGAATATTTTCCACAGACAGAAAGATAATTAACGGAAGGAAGGAATGACAGTGCAGGAAAGCTGGTATTCCCGAACGGAAATGCTTCTGGGAAGGACTGCTATGGAAATACTGCAAACCTCCCGCGTGGCGGTTTTTGGTGTGGGAGGAGTCGGCGGAGCCGTGGCGGAAGCACTTGCCCGCAGTGGTGTGGGTACACTGGATCTGGTGGACAAAGATGCAGTCAGTGTGACCAATCTGAACCGTCAGCTGATTGCTTTGACGTCAACCGTCGGCAGGCTGAAGGTTGAGGCGGCGGCACAGCGCATCAGAGATATCAATCCGGCGGCGGAGGTTCACACTTATCCCGTTTTTTATACGCCGGAAACGGCGGGGACCTTTGATTTTGCGGAGTACAATTATGTGGTGGATGCGGTGGATACCGTCAGTGCCAAAATTGATCTGGTGCTGAGAGCCGGACAAGCAGGGGTACCGATCATCTCGGCCATGGGAGCCGGCAATAAGCTGGATCCTTCCGGTTTTGAAATTGCCGATATCTACAAAACCTCCGTTTGTCCTCTGGCAAGAGTGATGCGAAGGGAATTAAAGGCCAGGGGTGTCCGTCATCTGACGGTGGTATATTCGAAGGAGGAACCCCATACCCCCAAGAAACCGCTTCGGGATCCGGAAACCGGAAAAATGATTCCTGGCAGTATTGCTTTCGTACCGTTGGCGGCAGGATTGATTATTGCCTCCAGGGTGGTTGCGGATCTTGTGAAAAACGGTGAGAATTCATTTCCGGAAAAAATGTTTCCGGGGATGGATTGTGCTGACGAAAAATGACAGAGGAAAGGAACAATGCTATGGATTGGACGGAAATTATTGTTGAAGTCAATACCCCTGACCTGGATACGGCAGGGAATATTGCACAGATGACGGTTCCCTATGGAATCTATATCGAAGATTATTCCATGCTGGAACAGGAGGTGCTGGAAATTGCCAAAATTGATCTGATTGATGAAGCACTTCTGCAGCAGGACAGAACCAAGGGGAAAATTCATCTGTATATCAGTCCTCAGGATAATCCCAATGAGGCGGTTTCCTTTCTGGAGGAGCGCCTGAAGGCGGAAAATATTCCCTACCGGATTGTAACCGGACAGTGCGATGTGGAGGGATGTCTGGAAAACTGGAAAAAGTATTTTCACCCGATTCCTGTGGGACAAAAGCTGCTGATTCGTCCGGTGTGGAGGGAGGATTATGATCCACAGGGAAGAGTTGTGCTGCATCTGGAGCCGGGGCTGGCTTTTGGTACCGGTACTCATGAGACGACCCGTTTGTGCCTGGAAGCATTGGAAAAATATACCTTCCCGGGGGCAAGAATGCTGGATGTAGGATGCGGCAGCGGTATCCTGTCCGTCGCCGGACTGCTGCTGGGAGCCAGACATGCCACCGGTATTGATATTGATGAGCTGGCAGTCAAGTCTTCTGTCGAAAATGCCCGCCGGAATCAGGTGGAGGACCGGTATACGGGCATTCACGGCAATCTGGCGGAAAAAGCAGAGGGTGTTTATGATATCATTACCGCAAATATTGTAGCGGATGCCATTATTCTTCTGTCCGGAACCATTGAAACGTTGATGGACGACAAAACGGTCTATATTATGAGCGGAATTATTGATACCCGCCTGGAGGATGTACTGACCGCTTTGCCGTCAACCCTGGAAATCATTGACCGTTATGAAGAAAAGGGCTGGATCTGTCTTGTGGCACGAAAGAAAGCCTGACGGATCCGGAATGGAAGTATGAATAGGAGGGAAAACTATGAAAAAGAAAAGTAAAAACGAATTGTGGAATCTGGTGTTTTCAGCGTTTTTAGTGACGGCGTTTATGGTGTGTGCCTACTTTTTTGTGGGAATGATCAATGATGCGGCCGGAAAAGATGCCGTCAAACGGACGTTGCTGTTATCGGTGGTTTTTGTACTGTTCGGACTGATGCTGTTCTATGCCACCAGAGTGGGAGACGGCAAGCAGGTATGGCGTTTTTCTGCGGCAACACTTGTGCTGATGGTGCTGCCTGCCTTGTATGTCATTCTTGCTTCGGCTATTTCCGGAATGCCTTTTCATGAACAAATTGCTTCCCGGACTGAAATCGTGCAGATTGCCGGGGTAATGCTGGGCTATGGCATTCCATATACCTTCCTCAGCGGCTATGAACTGGATTGTTCTTCGGAAGACGCGGCCCCTTCAGAGGAAATATCGGCAGAGGAAACCGCCGAAGAACCAGCGGAAGAACCTGATGATGAGGAGGAATCTTCTGACGAGGAAGCCCCTGCGGCAGAAGAACCGGACGAGTATGACGCAGTTGACGAGGCATCGGATGAAGGAAAGGATGAAGCCCCGGAGGAAACGGATGAAACAGTCTCTGAATAAAACCGGCAATCCGGCATTCAGAAGCGATTTATCATAATTAATTAACAGATGTAAGGAGTATGCAGCATGGCAGAAGAATGTACACATGATTGTTCGACCTGCGGTCAGGATTGTTCCTCCCGGAACGAGCCACAGGATCTGACAGAAAAACTCAACGAATACAGCTCGGTTAAAAAGGTGATCGGTGTTGTCAGCGGCAAAGGAGGTGTCGGTAAATCCACCGTCACTTCTCTGATGGCAGTGATGTTTAACCGGATGGGATATCACACGGCGATTTTAGATGCCGATATTACCGGACCGTCCATCCCAAAGGCATTTGGTATCAAGGAAAAGGCACTCGGCTCCGAAAAGGGAATTCTTCCTATTACGACTCATTCCGGCATTGAAATTATGTCCGTGAATCTCCTGCTGGAAAACGAGACGGATCCTGTTGTCTGGCGCGGACCGATTCTTGCCGGCACCGTCAAGCAGTTCTGGTCGGATGTTGTCTGGCAGGATGTGGACTATATGTTTGTGGATATGCCTCCCGGAACCGGGGACGTTCCCCTGACGGTTTTCCAGTCTCTTCCTCTGGATGGTATTATTATTGTTACCTCGCCCCAGGAGCTGGTTTCCATGATTGTGGGCAAGGCAGTCAAAATGGCCCAGCTGATGAATGTTCCGATTTTGGGAATGATTGAAAATATGAGCTGCTATATTTGTCCCGACTGCGGCAAGAAGCATTATCCCTTTGGAGAAAGCCGGCTGGAGGCTGTTGCAGGGGAATTCGGATTGAAGATTCTTGGCAGACTGCCTATAGATCCGAAGCATTCCACTGCCTGCGACAACGGTACCGTCGAATCTGTTCTCTGTCCGGAAGCGCAGGAAGCCGCTGAAACGATCGAAAAGCTGTTTTGTTCATGATCCCGAGGGGAGATGGTACGAAGTGCCGGAGTTGTTCATAAGGCAACACACTTCACTAAACAACAAAACCAGATGTGAAACGTATTCGTCACATCGTTCGTCCCAGTGACTGAGCACTTCCTTCGCGACGCCTATCGGGGGCTTTCCGGTCGCCCCCGAACCCCTTCGGATACAATACTATTTTAAGGAACCGCTGAATCAATCACGTCTTTCGGCTCAGCACTTCCTTCGCGACGCCTATCGGGGACTTTCCGGTCGCCCCCGAACCCCTTCGGATACAATACTATTTTAAAGAACCGCTGAATCAATCACGTCTTTCGGTT
>CACYCV010000352.1 GCA_902772955.1 uncultured Ruminococcus sp. | reverse complement strand
TTTGTCTTTTTCAGTAGCTTTTGCCACGTTAGTAGTGCTTGTGATTACTCTCAATAAAATGAAGTAACCGCCGACTGCGAATCGGCGGTTCTTCTGAAGCATTGTCGTTGATAATTGCTTTCGGGGTAGCCGACGTTCCGCATCAGCTATCTTCTAAAAGAATTATACCATATTTTTTACGTTTTGCAAGAATATTAGGGTAGGAGAAATAACCATGTTAAAGAAAGAATTAGGTATAGAGTTGTTGGTCCATGATGCCAAATGATAAGGGAAAACGATACGAAAAATCCGGCTCCGTAAAACGCCCGTAGACGCTGTTCAGAAGGCTGGGGAATAAATGGTCGTCTTGCGGCGGAAAACGCGTCAGCGGGGCATTGTGGAAGCAGATAAGCCTATATGGACAGATTTATTTTTGCTGCGAATTTGTCCAATCTTCCACTTTCAAACCCGGTATCCTTTCTAATTCGTGGGTGTTATGTGTTATAACGGTAGCGTTCTTTGTGTATCCCTGGGCCGCAATTTGGATGTCATATGGCCCGATCGGCATTCCCTGTTTTTCAAGATAGCTTCGTATCTTTCCGGCTGCAACAGCATCATCCGTTGTAAAAGGAAGGATGGTGAAAGGGGCAAGAAACAAAGCAAGGTTCAACCGTGATTTTTCACCCCAGTTACTTTTTTCGGCTCCATATGAAAGTTCATATGCGGTAATACTGGATATAAGCAGGTCTGATGGATTGCAGGAAAGGATTTTATCAGTCAGGTGCGGATAAGAATTTTTCATAAAATAAATGCAGATGTTTGTATCCAGCAGGTACATTACATAGCCTCCCGTTGAGGTACGTTGTCCCAGGAAGGCTGCTCCCGGTTTTTCATGAAGTCTTCCGGGAAGTTCCCGATGGTTTGCCGGACGGTAGCCCAGGGGTCTTCTGCCGGATAAGCTATATAGATTTCGCCGATTTTACTGATACAGTAATCTTTTTTATCTGTCCGCATTTCCTGCGGGATACGAAGTGCCTGACTGTTTCCGTTTTGAAAGATTTTCGTGGTTGTCATAGCAGTTACCTCCTTTGTACACACGTCGGTACACACGCTAATTATATACAGTTTTAGTTAATTTTGCAAGTGGCCGTTACCGGTCTGTTTTGAATTTCCAACTTATGTATTCTGTCAATGTAGTTAATGGATAATACGATGCTCCGAAAATGGGGCATCGTATTACCACAGGAATTCACTCTCTTGTTCCGGCTTTTGTAACGGCTTCCGTCCGGGAATACCACGCCGAATTCGCAGCAGTTGTGGTTTGCCTCTTGTGCTTTGTGCAGTAATTAGTTCAGTTGTAATGTTTGATTTTCATTCATCAAGGCAGCTGTCTCTACCAGCCGGATTACGAAATCTTTTCCTTGTTTATCCAACTTACGGTAGTTTTCTAATAGCCGTTCTTCAGAGGACAAATCGATAGGATCCGGCTTGTCGATATCAGTAGGTTTGCCGCCGCCCATGAGCCATGTCTCTGATACCTGTAATTTCTCCGTCAAAAGCTTTACCGTATCAATTTGCGGAATTGTTTTATTGACGATGTATTGGGAGATATTTGATGGCGGCATCCCACAGGCAGCAGCAAGCTCGGCCTGGGAGGTATTGCGCATGGCGATCGCGTATGCCAGCCGGAAAGAAAGTGTGTTTTCCACTTCTACAGAAGTTTCTTCAGTGTTCCTTTTCAGAAGGATAGTTTTGTTGCTCATTTTGTTTTCTCCTCGTTTTTGTAAATTATTGCCAAACTTTGGACGACCAACGCCACATAGGGGTATTGAATTTCATTATAGCATGAAGGTGAATTAAACGGTAGAAAAAAATATTTTGGCTTTCAAAATAGCTGCGCATCAATCTCATAGAATTATTGTGCCGGATATGATAAAATAGGCATATAAATGAAATAAAAATAGTTTCACAAGAGTTCATTTCCGAAAGAGTGTTTGTAATGGTAAAGGGGTAAGATCATGGGCGCAGGAATGAGGAAGCTCCCCATCGGGGTGCAAGGCTTTGAAAAGTTACGGCGTGAAGGATATCTGTATATAGATAAAACAGAATATATTTATGAACTGGCGCATTCTGGCAGCCAGTACTTTTTGAGCCGGCCCCGCCGTTTTGGCAAGAGCCTGTTCCTGTCTACGTTGCGGGCGTACTGGGAAGGGAAGAAGGAACTGTTTGAAGGGCTGGAGATAGAAAAACTGGAAGAGAGCAACCCGGAGGCCTGGCAACCGTACCCGGTGTTCTATTTTGATTTTAACGGGAAAAACTACCAGGCAGAAACCGCACTGGAAAATGTGCTGGATGAGCAGCTTGCAACGTGGGAAAAAATATATGGGGGCGACAGCTCGCGCTCGGTGGAAGAACGGTTCCGGAACCTGCTTGTGGCTGCTAATAAAAAATATGGGAAACGTTGCGTGGTACTGGTGGACGAATACGACAAGCCTTTACTGGAGGTGCTTAATAAAGAGGCTCTGGAGGAGCATAACAAGGCGGTGTTCAAGGGCTTTTTCGGCACCCTGAAAAGCTTTGACGAATATTTACAGTTCGTTTTCTTTACGGGCGTGACCAAATTCAGCAAGGTAAGTATCTTCAGCGACCTGAACCAGTTGGAAGATATTTCCATGGATGCGGATTACGCCGAAATCTGCGGTATAACGGAAGCAGAGATGACCAAAGTGTTCGGTCCGGAGATCTGCGAGATGGCAAAGCGGCAGGACATGACCGAGGACGAGTGCCTTGCAAAGCTCCGGGAAACCTATAACGGTTACCATTTCCATTATGAAGGGGAAGGGGTATACAATCCTTTCAGCCTGCTTAACGCGTTGAAAAAGCGTTCCTTTGATTCCTACTGGTTTGCAACAGGAACGCCTACGTTCCTTGTCCGCAGGCTGCATGATATTGATTTTGATATAAGGAAGCTGGCGGACCGGACCTTGGAGGCCAACGAAGCCATGCTGTCCGATTACCGGGCGGATAACCCGGACCCGCTTCCTCTGCTGTACCAGACAGGCTACCTGACGATCGTGGGGTATGACCGGAGGGGGCGCGTGTACACGCTGGCTTTCCCCAATGATGAAGTGAAGTACGGTTTCCTGGAAAGCCTGTTGCCCGAATATACCCCTGACTGCCGCAGCGGTTCCGGAAAGGATATCTTTTCCCTGCGCCGGTATGTGGAAAAAGGGGATCTGGAGCAGGTACGGGAGACGCTGGCCCCCTATGCGGCAGATCCGCGTAAACTGTTCAAAATCGGTGTGAACTTTAGCTCCGAGACCCGGAATCTTATGGAATGGAAGGTACGCGAGGAAAACTGAAAATGAATGGATTATCTGTGCAGCGCCTGCGAAACCGCAGGCGCTGTTTTTACGTGTTAGCCAGTCTTTTGTACAGCCAGGAATAGTTGACCTGCAATTGCCTGGCGGCCGCCCTGTAGGACAGTTTGCCTTCCCGAACCAGTGTCACGACCTCGCTGAAATTTTCCGGCAGGGTGATCTTGGGGCGGCCGAATTTCACGCCTTTTACTTTGGCGGCGGCGATCCCCTCCGCCTGGCGTTTTTTGATATTATGCCGTTCGGTTTCGGCCACATAGCACAGTACCTGGAGCACGATATCGGCGATAAACCTGCCTGTCAGGTTATTATGGGCCTTACGGGTGTTAAGAAGTGGCATATCCAGCACGATGATATCCGCTTTTTTCGTGTGGGTGATAACCTTCCACTGTTCCTGGATTTCCACATAATTCCGGCCCAGCCTGTCTAACGAGGTGATGACGATACAGTCAGAAGGCTTCAGCTTTCGCAGCAGTTTTTTGTACTGCGGCCTTTCGAAATCCTTTCCGCTTTGCCAGTCGGTAAATAAATCCGTTTCCCTGATCCCGTGCTGTAACAATGCAATCTTCTGGCGATTCGTATTCTGGTCCTTGCTTGATACCCGGATGTATCCGTAAATATTTCCTGCCATAATTTATCTCTCCTTTCTGCTTTTATTAAACTGCCTAAAAAGGATTGCATGTCTAAATATATTATACAATAAATAAGCTTGGTACTATTGAAAAGCATAGTATAAATATTCAAAAAGTGTAAACGAATAAAAAAAGAAAGCGGCTGTTGATTTAAGTACACCTTTATCAACAACCGCTATTTTTCTTGCGTTAAGCAATTTTTTGCTGCGTTATCCAACGATTTTAAAAAAATATACAGAATAAAACGTTACATAACTATACACATTTTAATTCATGTGGAAGGGTTTGTCAATTCAAATATGGAGAAAAATGTGTACATTGTTAAACAATTGTACATTGTTAAACAATAATACACATTATAAATCGAAAAACACAACTGTAAGAAATCGGATCCGCAGAGTTCCTCTGCTGGCCCTTTCTAAATAAAAAGGCGCAGGCCTTTGGGTTCGTTTGCTATCCCGAAGGGGAG
>CACYCV010000351.1 GCA_902772955.1 uncultured Ruminococcus sp. | reverse complement strand
TTTGTGAAAATATAAGCTGAAATCAGATTTTTTAACCTTTGATTTTTGAAAGCCAATGATTTTTTCTGTTACCGTGTCAGTATCAATTATAGAACATTTGGCAATATCAGCATGATTCGACTCTAACGCATCTGCCAATTTCCTATAAAAATCAGGATGTAACCTGTCATCGCTATCCACAAAAGATATGTAATCACCCTTGGCAAGATCCAAGCCACGGTTACGGACTAAGCTCACTCCTCCGTTTTTATAATCGAAAATTTAATACGACTATCCTTTTTGAGCATATGCTTTTGCTATTTCTGCGCTTCTATCCTTTGTTCCGTCATTCACAACTATGATTTCCAAATTATTATAGCTTTGTTTAATAACAGAATCCAGACAACGGCTAATATATTTTTCAACATTATAAACCAGTACAATGACAGACAACCTTGGTTTAAGCAATTCGTACTCCCCCATGGCGAAGACAGGTACACATTTACCTAATCCCTGATAAGGATTGAGCAAGCCACCCATTTATTCAATGGGTGGCTTTGTATTTGTTTTATATGTTTTTTCTATCGCATAGTGTAATTTTTAGTATGCGCAAGCATTTTTTCCCGGTCAAAGACTTTTACGTTATCGACAATCCATTCGCGCATAGAACTTCCTTCCGGGGTATCTTGGGAAGCGGACAGGAATTCCAACTCAATTCCCAGGTTTTTCGCGACTCCGTCTGCGATCAAAGGCCAGACCTTTCCGATATCTCCCACAATCGGTATGCTGTTTTCGTGCCGTGCAAAAGCGGACATTTCCATTCGGAACGGAATTTTAGCGGCTTTTGTCTTTGGCAGGCCTTTATCGATGGCTTCCTGTACTGTCTTGTTCAAATCCACAGCCCGCCGCAGGTTCTCATCCAGGTCTATGCGGATCAGGTTTTTCTTCCGCAGATTATAAGTGTTCTGTCCGGACCACCAGGCCCAGATCCCGTGCCCTGTATAACATTCAAACGGCCCGTCATGGATTTCCTGGGTCAGCGCCACAGCGCTTTCAATAATTACATCACAGGATGCCAGCATTCTTGACAGTCTCATAGAACGCTGGGAAACCGGGATGGAATCACCGATGGACATCCCCACGGCCCCGCCTCCGATTAACTGTGGAATGGTAACAAGAACGGGAACATTTTTCTTTGCTGCCGCCCCCAGCATGGTATGTTCATCACAACCCCAGCCGGCAACCGTCTCGAAAGGCAGTCCGTACATTCTTGCAAGGCCTAACACTTCGTGAGCCAGTCTCTCTGTCCGCAAGCCCATTGGGTAAGCCATGTTCCCGGCCGCTTTAATGATTTCGTTTTGTTTGGGCAGTTCGTTCCCGCGCTTTAACAGGTCATCATCCAACGGCATTTCTCGCTTGATGTTCGCAACCTCTTCCTCCGTCAGGCAATTGAATTCAAAGACATCGCCCCGGGGCATTTTTTCCATATCCATGCCAAGGGCCTGGGCATCTACACGGAACACCCGGTCTAAAGAGCCGGCCATTTCATGGGAAATCACTGCGGAACTGGTGGAAACCGCGTCCACAATGCCGACCCGGATCAATTCAGCAATCAGGGTTGTAACCCCCCTCGTGAATATTCGGACCACTGCCTGTTACGACCATAACTTTTCCGCCGCGCTTTTTGACCTCTGTGATCTTTTCAATGGCGGAAGAAACAGCGGCCCGGGACCTTTCGTCTAATGAAGCTCGAAAGCCTTCAAGATGAGAAACCCCAAACAAATTTGACATATTATTCCCCTCTTTCATAAAAATAATATCACTTCAAAAAAGCTTTTATATTTCTCTGCGCTTTCGAAATGACCATCGAGCAAAAATATCTTCTCCTATGATAGTTTAGCTTCAACTATGCTCCCTGTCAAGAAGAAAATGTCAAGCATTTTCTAACAATAAGAGTCCTAAAAAAGTATTTAGGTCTCAGTTTATTCCTTCTGTCCTAAAACCTTTTGATAAATTGCCAGGGTTTGACGGGCGACAGCCTCCGGAGTAAAATCGCTTATTATCCTTTGGGCATTTTGGACAAGCTGTTTTCGCTTTTCCATGTTCATATCGAGCATCTGTTCCAACGCACGGGCAAAATCCTCCGGATCATCCTTCCTGGCAATGAGGCCGTTTTTCCCGTCCTGAATAATTTCCGTAAAAGGCGCGATGTCAGACACCACCGCAGGCAACCCTGCCGCCAGGGCTTCCAGCAATGCTATGCTGAACCCTTCCTCCCGGGACGGCATGACAAA
>CACYCV010000350.1 GCA_902772955.1 uncultured Ruminococcus sp. | reverse complement strand
GGAAAGCCCCCTGCGTAGGCAGGATGTGTTTGCTTCACTAAACAAGAAAGCTGGATGTGAAACGTATTCGTCAAGTCGCCTGCGGGGGCACCCCCGCCCGGAAAGCCCCCTGCGTACATCGTTCACCCTTAGTACGAGAAATGCGAAACTTCAAAGGTGCTTGCGAGCAAGGCGTTGACCTTGGTTCAAGAAATCAATTTACGGTTTAATTGATGAACAAACGGTTGTTCCGTTAACGGAACGCTTGATTGAAAATGGCTTGAAAATGGGATATACTAAAATTAAAAAAACGCCTATGCGTCTTTGAGGAGGTTATCTGTATGACAAGTAAAAAGATCTTTGCCGGTTTGCTGACAGGAGTACTCTGTCTTTCCATGCTTACTGCATGCTCCGGTAAGGATTCCTCTAAGGAATCAAAGGACGAAAGCTCTGTTAAATCCAGTGAAAGCCAGACTGAGGGCAGCAAAACCGAAGAAAGCAAGTCCGGAGAAAAAGAAACAAATGACTCCACTATGTACAGGCTGTACATAAGAGACGGAAACAAGAGTGAAAAGCTTACTGCAAGATTCATGAACACAAAGAGCCTTAAAACCAAGGACGTTGAAATGCAAAAGACCTCTGAGGGCGATGATTTCTTCGGCTATTCCTGCGAAGAGGATACCTCCCAGTTCAATGTGTTTGCCCTGATTTATGGCGATACCACAACGGATTACGCCGCTTTTAATAAGTTCGTCAATGGCTGGTACCATAATGAGGGTGCACTGATGCCTTGTATCGAGGGTAAGGATCTTGATTATGAAACAGAATATGATACCAAGGCCTTTGAATTCGACGGCTTTGAAAAGAATGTGTATATCTGGAAGCCGAAGGACTATGATGCAAATAGTGCGGATAAGTATTCGGTAATCTATATGTTTGACGCTCAGAACGTTATTTCGTCCAAGATAGGAAACAGATATGAGCTTTGGAATTCCTGCCAGAGTGTCGAGAGTATGATGAGCGTCACAGATAATAAGGCGATTATCGTTGCTATTGACAATAATGATGACCGCAGAAGTGATGAGCTGATTCCTGATATCGGCGAGATCGTGAATGACTCGGATGAAAAGCTTATCACCAAAAAGCGCGGCAGCGACTTCTGTGAGTTTATTGTCAATACTATCGTTCCATACGTTGAGCAGAATTACAACGTATATACTGACCCGGCACACAACGCTATCTGCGGAAGCTCCTTTGGCGGACTGGAGTCATTCTATGTCGGTATGGAACATCCAGAAAAGTTCGGTACGGCCGGTGTGTTCTCTGCTTCATTTGGTGTTTTTAGTGAGAAGGATTGGATGGCTTATCTGAGCAAGAAAAAACTCGATGACACATCCGCATTCCTGTATATCTATTCCGGCGCGTACGTTCAGGATGCGGGAATTGTGAGTGAGCTTATGAATAATGCTCTTGTCCAGATGGGTTATCCCAAGAATAAGATCGTTGTCAGCAAGAATGAAAACGCAGAGCATAATGAGATCTATTGGAGAAACATATATCCTGAGTTCCTTGAGGCAATGTTCACAGGAAAGGTTTCAGCCCTTGAAAGCGGTATTTTGGTTGGCTATGTAGATAAGACTGACCATACCGACGGCGACAAACCCGTTGAAGATGACGAAGGCTATAAGCCGGTTACCGGAGAAATAGCAAATTATGTATATTTTGATAACAGCGAAACAAAATGGGATAAGGTATGTGTTTACTGGTGGGACGGTATGCCTGTAAACAGGGTAACAGGAGATGTCTATGAGTACCTTGAATGGCCGGGACGCGATATGGAAAGAATAGAGGGAACGGATATCTGGCGTATCGGAACTCCTGATGGAATCTCGGCAATTATCTTCAACTCCGGTGTTTCGGATGCGCAGGTAATGAACGGAGAAATAGCTTATCAGACTGCTGATCTCAGATACTCATCGACAAAATGTGCAGGCAGAGTTTATAAAATAGACACAACGCATCAACCTAAGAAACAGCCCGGCTGGCAGAAAACCAAGTTCAAGTACTCTGTCGGTGAATGGGTGGATTATACAGGCTGATCCATACAGCAATGACCGTTGTGCAGGAAAAATCCTGCATGACGGTTTTCTGCTTTTGTACCGTGTTTGATGAGCTTTTGTCAAAAATGCTTCATAGGCTGCAATATATGGCTTGGGAACCGCTAATGATATTACGCCTTTCCACTCAGCGCATCTCTCGCTGTGTCTGCAGTGGACTTCCGTGCGGAGGCACTCCGTCGCGCCAGGGAAATCAATTTTTAAAAATATACCCTTTTTTCTGTTGTTCTTGGATGGAAAAAACACAAGTTTTTTGGGAAAAGGGTTCGGGGAATAACCCTTTTTTTCAAAAAAGGGTTTTCCCCGGCAGGGTTTGGGACAGAGTCCCAATATTCCGGAGAAGAAAGTT
>CACYCV010000349.1 GCA_902772955.1 uncultured Ruminococcus sp. | reverse complement strand
AGAGCGCTCCGTGAGGAGCGTGAGGAGCGGAAGTCGCGGCAGTAAAGCTGGACACGGCGAAATCAAGCGGAACGGAGTGGAGCAAGGTGCGAACACGTCCAGCGGGGTCACCCGCTCCGCCGCCGTTTGACAAAGGACAGAAAATGTGGTAGTCTATAGTAAAGTTGATGTGGGAAGATGCTGCCAACTGTACTGTGTACAGATACAGCGGGATCGAGAGCTTTGTTCAGAAAGGATGATTGCAATGAAGTTGAAGCAAACAGCGGCACTGTTCTGCGTCTTGTGCATGTCCGTTACATCGCTGGCATCGTGTAAGCAAAAAAAAGGGAACGATGAAGTGGAAGCACAGCATAAAGCCTACTTTACCAACAACGAAAAGCATTATTATAACAACGGATCCGCTGTATATCATATTCAGGATGACGGCACCACAATGCCTGTCAAAATCTATGACGAAGCGATAATGTCCGGAAACTCTGTGGATAAATTGGAAAAAGATCTGGAGCCTGTGGAAAGACTGTCAAACTTCCGGCTGATTCCGGAAGCAACACTCCGCATAGGAAACGATGCCTATGGTTTCACCTATGATGAAACCACACTGTATCACTGGTATTATTCCGAAGATACCATGGTCAATCAGGAAAAGCTGTTTGATGAGGATGATTTCCGGCCGGTTGCCGAATCCATGCTCCAAGAGGCAGGTGTTTTTGATGATCTGGTGGAAAATGCTATCCGGAAAAGGGTCGATGAGCTGCTGAGAGAGGAATTCCTTGCCGCAGCAGAAAACGATTTCAAACGGGAGCCTTCTTCCTCTGACCATGACAGCTATATCGAACGGCGCCTGGAAGAGGATTTTCCCGATTACCTCAAGGAAAACACTGAGAAAGCCATACAGAAGCAGCGCAGTGAAAGCCTTTCGAGATATCAGGAGAGAATCCGGCATCTGGCCGCCGAAAATCTTATGGCTTCTATGAAAAATCCGGTTTATGACGGAAACGAGTATATCTATACGGTAACAACTGTTAATCCGGAGGCGCTGGACGAATACTGGTACCTGGATGCAAAGACGATTCGCTATTCCAAGGACGGAAGTAAGCTGGAGTGGATTTCCAACGCACCCAAAGCGCTGGCTTTGACCATTCATGATGAGTGGCTCTACTATTACAACAGTGGATTTGAACCCACAAAGGATCATCCCAGCCAGATTAATACCGCTGTCACCGGCATCTATAAGAAAAAGCTCAACGGCAGCGAAGAACAAAAAATAACTGATATCCACATTGAAACGGATGAGAAAACTTCTGATTCAGAAAAACGGAATCTGTTCCGCAGCGGCGTTTCGGGAATGGTTGTCGTCGGGGATTATCTGTATTATCTCAAGGCGTCTGACACTCTCTATGGCGGTGAACTCTATCGGATTACCATCAAAGACGGTCAGCCGGAAAGGGTCAGCAGCAACACCTGTACCTCTTATTATGTGGATGTCGACAACGAAACTCTTTATTACCTGAATTACTCACCGGAAGCCGGCAATAAACTCTATCGCAGAAATCTGTCAGATAATACCGAAACCCTTCTGCCGGATCTTTCTCCTGCAAAATTAAGGAATCAGGTTGCAATCACGCTGAGCAATCATTATCTGTACTTTTGTCAGAGCGATTATACCAATCAGTTGATTGACCGTGAAAACGGCGTAAAGGTTCAGGACAAGAACAATAAAGAAATCAATATCAACGATATCGAATACCTTCTCTACCGCTCCACCCCCTCCGGCGCGAGATTCAATGTGGAATCCGGCAAGCTGGAGCTGATGTATTCCTATTATGTGGTCAAGCTGGAAGAGGATCCTTTCCAGGGATTCACTGCCACCAGAATAGAACCGTTGGTGACCTTCTGGAAATCCCTTGACGAAATAGAAGATGAGTGCAAAAAACTGGAGGAAAAATACAACCTCAATCACATCAGTCTGTCGAGAAATACAGAAGCAGACCAGACCAAATCCTCTGCCGTCTGAGCAGCAACAGACATAACCTCACGGAAACCATACCAAAAAAGCGTTTCTCCCGTCAATCGGTTGAGAAACGCTTTTTTCATGTCCATATTGTTCCTTGGAGGAAGAGAAATTATACTCTTTCCAGCACAAGCTCAACGGAACCATCCTCCAGAGCATTGTTTTCATCCAGATGAAGATGTGCGCCGCAGCTTTCCTCCGCCAGAGTCAGCAAATGGTTTGCCAGGGAACAAAGTCCCTCCGGATTGGCAGAGATCACCACGGCTCCGTTTTCATTCCTGACGGTAATGCTGAATCCTTCTGTCCAATGCAGGTCCATAGATTTCTCACGATCCTTCTTTTGCAAATCTTGTCAAAGGGGCAGAACGCGTATGATCCGCCAGGCACCCGCTTTTTATCGGAACCGCTCCGCTTCCTCACGGGTCAGGACAGATACACAGCTTCCCGTCCGGCGGAAGGCTTCAGCCCGCTCCCGACAATATGCGCGGAAGGCTTCTTCCAGTGTCAGAAACTCCTCCGGCAAATAAGACGCCGCCTGTTTCTGTATAGAGGCCATTTCCTCATCCGGATGATACCGGAGCCAGCCTTCACAACCTCCTGCCTGCACCATATAGAATGTCCAGGCAACGGAACCGCAGATGGCACCGGTGGTATCACAATCACCACCGATGGAAATAATATTCCGGATGGCATCCTCAAAGCTGTCGGATTCCAGAAATGCTTCAAAAGACTGAGGAACGGACCCCTGACAGGAACCGTCAAAACCATAGGACGACCGGATTCCGTCCAGCGTAAAGTCCAGGTCATAGTAATGACTGGCGATGTACTGCCGGATTTCGTCCTTGGAGCTTCCCTGCTTTGCCAAAAAGACGGCTGAAGCCACCGATTCCGCTCCCTTGATTCCTTCCGGATGATTATGAGAAATAACTGCACTGACTCTGGCCAATGCCTGTGCTTCCTCCAACGTAACCGCTGCCAGCCCGCAGGGAGAAACCCTCATGGCTGATCCGTTGCCAAAGCTGCCATAGGGTTTCGGATGCTCCTGCCGGAGCCAAATGGCAAAGCCAGAGCCATAGGCGCCGGTGGGATGAGGATATCTTCTTCCGAAGTCCTGCATCACCTCTACCAGCAGCGACAGAAAGCCCTTCTCTGTTCCGGGTTGCATCTTTTGCTCTTCCCCTCTTAGCAGCATGGCCTTGGCAACCGCTGCCGTCATAATCGTGTCATCCGTAAAATCGCATCCCTCTGAAAACAAAGGAAACTGCTTGGTTTTGATATTGTTGAATTCATATTTTGATCCTACGATATCTCCGATAAATGCTCCGAACATCCAGACACCCCTTTTTGACATCACCGTCTTTTATGGTTTATCGCCAAAAGGCTTTCCCCTATGCTCTACTATGATCTCTGTCGATTGCTTTTCTGGGGATTCGTAGAACGGAAAGGGACGAAAGTCCACCGTATCCGCAAAGGGGTTCTCTGTCAGATCCGGTTTCGGATAATAGTCCTGCTGCAATTCAGGCTCTCCCTCCTCCTGATAAGCGGAGGGACGCAGTGACCGATACCATTGATCAAAAAGACGGCAACTCGTCTCATCCCAACAGGAATAGACATAATAATACTCACCGTTAATATAAAACGGCTCGCTCCAGTACTTCTCCTGATGGTAATCCTTGGAGAGAAAGGGTGCTTCAATCCCAAACAATTCCCTGGAATGCTCCGAATCAGACAAAGACTCCAGCACATAACCGGGCAGGATAAAATTACTGTTATCCAGCTGCGTCATACAGCTTTTCACATACTCGTCATCGAGACTATCCGATGTCTGCTTCGGAAGCTCCGCCACGGTTTCCGCTGTATCTTCTGAGGGAGGAAGCTCCTCCCACAGAGGAAGCTGTCCCGGTTCGTCCGACGGAATCGGTGCCAAAGGAAGGTCTGGCAGGGAAGAAACGGACGATTCCTGCAGCTCCGGCACCTCCTCATGAACAACCGCCGGGATTTCCGGCGCCGTTTCTTCCGGAAACAGTTCTGAATCGGTCATATCCTGCTTCATGTCCTCCAACTGGATCTGCCACTGGCGGATTTCCTTCCGATGGAGTCGATACTGTCGACTGGCTTTCTCATAAAGCTCATCGTCATCATTATCGATCATCCGTTCCAGCTTTGCCCGCTCACTCCTGACAGCCCTGTTCAGGACTTCCATGATTTCCTGAAAGGCCTTTTCCAATTGATTGTTAATTTCTGACATTTTGACACCCCATTCTGTTATTGACATACGGAAGATCAATTGCTGTTTCCGGAGGTTCTTTCCCTTTCCGGAAGAATATCACGAATAAATGAGAATCTCTTCTTCTTTGATTATACAATAAACAGATTCCGAAATCAAGTTTTTCTATAAATCTATCACTGTTGGCTTAATTATTGTTAATAATGCCAAGAATTGTCCTTTTTGAGAAGGGCTTTGATGATGAAGGATGCAGCGTCTCATTTCCTCAAAAATGGAAGTTGGGAAAAAAATATTTCCTGGGGAATTTACCGGTCAAAAAGAACCGCTCCAGAGCGCTCCGTGAGGAGCGTGAGGAGCGGAAGCCGCGGCAGTAAAGTTGAGACACGGCATAACCGAGCGGAACGGAGTGGAGCGCGACGTGTATCGTCCCGCGCGGTCACGCGCCCGCCGCGTAAAATAGAAAAAGAGTGTTGACAAATGGCAGATGACATGATATGGTGAATAGGAATAAACGCCATACAAAAACGATGGCTGTCATTTTTCATGGAAACAGCGGTTTTTCACAAAGAATGTACGGTGCACTATGTGATTGTACATTCTTTCAAGGACATGCCGGATCCTCATCAAATCAATCTCCCAATAAAAAAGGAGGAAGATAATTGAAAAGAAAAAGAATTGCTTTTTCTACAACACACCTGATTATGCTCAGCTTTTTACTGGCTATTCTTGTCGGAAGTCTCCTGCTGTCACTGCCTGTCAGCACTGCAACCGGAGAAGCCGTTCCCTACATTGATGCCCTGTTTACCGCAACCACCTCTATTTGCGTGACAGGACTGGTCACCCTCCCGACAGTGCTGACCTGGAGTGTTTTCGGTCAGATCGTCATTCTGTTCCTGATTCAGATCGGCGGTCTTGGAATCATCACCATCATGTCCGCCATTATGATCAGCATGAACCGACGCCTGGGATTAAGAAGCCGGATCCTGATTCAGGACGCCTTCAACCTCAACTCCCTGTCCGGAATCGTGATTTTTCTGAAAAGGGTTGTGATCGGCACCTTCCTCGTGGAGGGAGCCGGCGCACTTTTGTACAAGACGGTGTTTGTGCCGCAATTCGGTGCCAGGGGCATCTGGATTTCTGTTTTTAATGCCGTTTCTGCCTTCTGCAACGCCGGAATTGATATCATATCCGAAAACAGCCTGTGCGACTATGCCCTGAATCCCATGATCAATCTTGTCACCGGTATGTTGGTTATCCTGGGCGGACTCGGCTATATTGTCTGGTGGGACGTTCTCCGGGTCACTAAAAATTTCCGCAGAAAAAAGCTGAAATGTTTTTCCGATCTGACACTGCAGAGTAAAATGGCCTTATCCCTGACCGGCCTCCTTTTGTTGGGCGGCACCGTGCTGTTTTTTATTTTTGAATACAACAATCCCAGGACCCTCCAGTCTCTTTCCTGGTTTGATAAGCTGCAGGTATCCTTTTTCCAATCCGTCACCACCAGAACGGCGGGATTTGCCAGCGTTCCTCAGCAGGATCTGACCAATGCCTCTTCTATTTTGTCCTTGCTGCTGATGTTCATCGGAGGGTCACCGGTCGGTACTGCCGGAGGTGTCAAAACGGTCACCATTGCCGTGGTATTGTATGCAGCAATGGCCGCTCTGAAGAATCAGGATGAGGTTTCCTTGTTCAAAAGACGTATTTCCAAACAGGCAATCAGCAAAGCGACGGCAGTTATCACGGTTTCCTTTATGATTATGTTTTTCTCTACCCTGCTGCTCTCTGCAGTCACCGATGCCCCGGCACTGGATATCGCCTATGAAACCGTCAGCGCTACCGCTACGGTCGGCCTGACAAGGAATCTGACGCCCACTCTGAATTTCTGGGGAAAGATCATTATCATCATGACCATGTATCTTGGCCGGGTAGGTCCCATTTCTCTGTTAATTGCCTTTCATCTCAAAAAAGAAAAGAAAAATATCATCAAGGATCCGATCGAAAATATCAGCATCGGATAAACCAGAAAGGAGAGAGCCATCTCATGAGCCTGAAAAAAACCTATGCTGTTTTCGGACTGGGCAGATACGGAACCTCTGTGGCAAGAGAATTAGCTGCCAGCGGAGCGGAGGTATTGGCAGTGGATATCGATGAAGAAAGAGTGAATGACGCCAGTGCCACTATTCCCTATTGCAAATGTGCGGATGTGACAGATCCGGAAGCCATCCGCCAGCTGGGGATTTCCAATATGGACGTTGTCATTATTTCCATGGCCACTAATCTGGAGGCCAGTGTTATGGCAACCATGCTGTGCAAGGAGGCCGGTGTCAAAACCGTGATTGCCAAATGCTCCAGTCAGATGAACTGCAAGATTCTGGAGAAGGTCGGTGCAGACCGCGCTCTGTTTCCGGAAAGCGAATCAGGCATCCGTCTGGCCAAAAATCTGGTCAGCTCCGGTTTCGTGGATATTCTGGACATTTCCAAGGATGTTTCCATGGTGGAGCTGGAGGTTCGACCGGAATGGGAAAACAAAAATCTTCTCACTTTGAATTTAAGAAAAAAATATTCCATCAACATTGTGGCCGTCATTGAGAGTGATAAGGTTATCGTCAATATTGATCCGGAAAAGCCGCTGAAAAAGAATATGCGGCTGATCGTCATTGCCGATACCGAAGGTCTGAAAAAGTTGAAGAAATAAAAAGGCTGTCACTCACTGTTTCTGCTTCAAAAGCGTTCTTCCGGTTATCATGGAAATCATTTGACAAAAGTATTATTGTTTTCATGACAGCATTCTTCACAGCATCTTGCGCTGCTGCCACGGAACCATGATTAAGATGGTGGCTTCGCTCCCCAAACCCCTTTGACCAACGAAAACAATATTTGAAAAGCATCCTTCCGGTCAAAAGAAAACCGCTCCAGAGCGCCGTGTAAATGTTTTTATGGGTATCGGTTTGACTCAGCAAAATGTAGAATTCCCTGTGTCAAAGCAGATCTTTCACACCTCCCCTTTCAGGGGAGGCACAAGTACTCTCTTTGGGAAGTTTATCGCCTTGCTGTTAAAAGCCGATACCCATAAATTATTATTCAGATTCGTACAATTTTTTTTACAATACAGCCTTGCTTCGTGTATAGCATCTATTATGCAAGATGTGAAATAAAGTCCTTATCATTAAAAATTCTGTTGTAAAGTTTGATTCAAAATGATATAATTAAAACCAATCGGACCAATTCCATCAAACAGGAGGTAATTATGAGACAGGATTTCAATTCAGAAAAAACAGCCGAAGATTATCTTGAAGCAATGCTGATCATCAAAAAAAAGAACGGTGAAGTCAGATCTGTTGATGTGGCTCGCCAGCTTGGTATTACAAAACCAAGTGTAACATATACGACCAAACGCCTGAGAGAAAAAGGTTATATAACCATGGATAAGGACAATTACATAACCATTACAGAGAAGGGCTTAGAGATAGCAGAGAAAACCTATGCACGCCATAATACTCTGACCAAGCTTTTTGTTCGTCTTGGTGTACCGCAGGATATTGCCGAGGAGGATGCCTGCAAAATAGAACATGACATCAGTCCTGAAACCTTCGATGCACTTTGCAGACACCTGGAAACCTACGAGAAAAAATGATAATCAGAATATAACGCAGAAAATCCCACATCATACTATCATTCAATTAAATGGAACAGATTAAGAGCCTGTCCTTTCTCAAGGACAGGCAAAACGCCTGAGAAGTCGGAGGGCGCTGAGTCTCGCCTGCCGGCAGGCCTGCGGCTTGCCTTTGCTTGTTGAAAGCAAAGCTTTTAATATGAGCCATATCTTTTCACATATCTTACTCCAATACATCGTGTAATACTGCCTTTAAGGTGTCGGCAGATTTCTTAAGAGCTGCCTTTTCTTCGGCATTAAGTTCTATCGGCACAGCACCTTCAACGCCCTGCTTGCCTACGATGGTGGGCATGCTGAGCGCTACACCGCTGATATCTTCTGTATTCTGAATACTGGAAACAGGCAGGATGGATTTTTCATCCCTGACTATCGCCTCACAGATACGCTTGACCGACATCGCGATACCGTAGTAGGTTGCTCTCTTTTTCTCTATAATTTCATAGGCACTGTTCTTGACACCCTCGGCTATTTCCTTTGTTGCCTTTTCATGCTCAAAATGACCTCTCATTTCGCAGAATTTATGCAAGGGAACGCCCGAAACATTCGCACTGCTCCATGCGGCAATCTCGCTGTCACCATGTTCGCCGATGATGAAGGCGTGGATGCTTCTGCTGTCAACACCGAGGTGTTCTCCGAGCAGAAACTTTAACCTTGCGGTGTCGAGTACAGTACCTGAACCGAACACTCTGTTTGACGGAAAACCACTTAGCTGCTTTGCAACGTAAGTCAGAATATCAACGGGATTGGCGACTACCAGAAGAATACCGTCTTTATTGTACTTGGCGATTTCTGGAATGATTGACTTGAAAATGGCTACGTTTTTCTTAACAAGGTCGAGCCGCGTTTCGCCGGGCTTTTGTCCCGCTCCTGCTGTAACGATAACTACCGCAGCATCACTGATGTCCTCATAAGTGCCTGCGTAAATCTGCATCGGTTTTGAGAACGGAAGTCCGTGACCAATGTCAAGGGCTTCGCCTTCCGCTCTGTTCCTGTCGGCATCTATCAGAACAAGCTCAGAAAACAGACCGCTTTCCATCAGTGCAAATGCCGAAGCCGAACCTACAAATCCACACCCTACGATTGCTGCCTTTCGGCTGTTCATTTCTACCATATTGCTCACTCCTCTTTATGTATTGATTTTATTATACAAAGAAAAGCCCTTCTTTTCAATTACCGCATAAATATTTTTCTCTTTTTTTTTCGCAGGTATTCTTTTCGGGCATATTCCTGCATTCTCTCCTGTCCTGTACATTGAAAAACCAAGCTTTTTTAGTCTGAACGGTGTCCCCGCCTGACTTTTCATTCAGTGTGTCAGAAGTCCTATGTAATTAGTGTCTGCTTTTTTCTTCATAAAAGTCTCGAAATGCTGATAAACAGAACAATTTCGGTGCAAAATATGGTATAATAAGT
>CACYCV010000348.1 GCA_902772955.1 uncultured Ruminococcus sp. | reverse complement strand
CTTCCACCCCACACGACGCTAACGCGCCGCTTTGGGGTGGTTGTGTTATGACCGGGCATTTTCCCCAGAATTATTTTACACTAACCGGAGTGCCTCCGCTGTCAATCTTAGGGCGTTGCCCCAAACCCCACCAAGGGACTTCTCGTCCCTTGGAACCCTCGGCAGGGACGCAGTCCCTGCACCCGGTGTCTGAATGATGATAGAATAACCGGCGGAACGCTTCGCAAACACAAAAGTTTCGCCAGCCTTTTCAAAGGCTGCAGGGTCCAGGAACAGCGTCCCTGGGCGCACTCCGCAGAGTGAGAAACGCCAAAAAAAGGGGGGCGTAACCGTAAAAAAAGGACACCCGCCGCTTTTGTAACAGGGTGCCCTTTCCGGATAATCTTCCGTTGTTTGTTTTTAAATCATAACCGGGTGTCTGCCGGACTCTTTCCTTCCGAGAACGGCAGCGCTTTCCGGAATACCGATGGTTATTGCTTCAATTCAAAGGAATAGTTGTGGTCGTTGACAGAGGCATGACAGACCGCTGTAAACAGAGTCTTTCCGCTGAATTCGTCCACCTTGACGGGAATACCGGATGTACCATACTGCTTTTTGAAGTCCGGAGCATCCGCCGGGGCAACCTCTATGGACAGCGATACTTCCTGATAGAAGCCCTTCCACTTGGCAGCAAACACCTGATGATCGGCATCATAGGACTCCAGCATCACCGGCTCCTGATATTCAAACAGCCGTTTGATCATTTTCCTGAGAGGCGGCATCGCACGGTCCAGCCTGTCGCAGATTTCCTTGCTTGCCAGATAAGCCGGACGGATACTCTTCTGCCGGACCATGTCCTTTTCCTTGGCGTAACGCTTCTGATAGGCATCGGTGGTTTCAAATTCGCCTTTGGGAGAGATGGCTTTCTCTCCTTTTTCCGTTTCTTTAGTCAGATACTTCTCGAACAACGGCGGAACTATTGCCACTGCCTTCCTGTATTCCTGTTCCGTGGTATCCTCCGGAAGTTCCGGCAGCTGATAGAATTTGAGCCTCAGAAGGCTGCCGATAACCGAACGGAATTCGTCCTGTACCGAACGGAAATGCTTCTGATGAAGCTCGTCCGACTCTTTTTGGACCTCGGCGAGGGCTTTTTCAGCTTTGGCAAGATCATTCTGGCTCTGTTCATAAATACCGGAGGATGCCTGGAAAACAGTCGAATTCAGATCCTCGTCCGCATCCACCAACTGCCGCACAGCCTCATCCTTTGCTGTCGCCACCATTGCGATACCGCTGACAGCGCTCCATCTCTTTTCACTGCGGACATTTCGTTCCGCTTTATCCACTGCTTCCCGACACTTTTTGTCGATTGCGGCAGCCTCAGGATCCTGCTTACCCATAACCTTAAAATAGTCCTTCCAGTCCTTGCAGAACAAAGCGTAGAGCTTATTGGGTGTATAGAGATCAAAGGCTTTCAGGGCAGCATTATACCCCTGCTTCTTCAACAGCTCAAGGATTTCCGTTTTATGGTACAGTGCCGCTACTGACAGAGCGTTCATATTCTGCTCGTTCACATAATCCAGCAGCACATCCTTGTTGGACAGGAAAAAGCTCTTGTCCTCCGCCAGAACCTTTTCGGGAATACTCTCCCGGAGCTCCTTCTGATAGGCCTCGATGTTTTTTTTCAGCTGCTCCAGACGGTCCTTGTTACGCTCGATCACAGCTAACTGTTCCGGCTCCTTTTCAGCGTCCTCCATAAAATCGCTGAAGGAATCCCGCTGATAGTAGTTTTCTTTGTTGGCGGAGGCAATCAGGATATCCACAAAAAGTTGCCAGCCGTTCTCGGTAGATTTCTGCTGCAGCGATTTTTCTGTCAGCTCCAGAGCCTTTTCGGTTTCCTTGTTTTCAAAGGCCTTCCGGGCGGCGGTGCAAATTTCACCTGCCAGAATCTCATGATAGGTCTGCTGATCCTTTTTGACAGTTTCCGTCCAATCCGCCAGCTCATGAGCCTCCGCCGTTTTGAGGGCGGCCTCATAATCGTCCTGCAGCATTTTAAGAAGAACCGTCAGCTGATACGGCACCGGATAATACTGCTCATAGGGATAATCCTCGCACAGCTGATTCAGCCATTCGACCTGCTTTCCGGCTTGCTCCGGCTGGTTGTCTGCCAGCTGCAGCACACGATGAATGAGTGCGGCATAGGCTTTATAAAACGCCGAACGCGCCTGAGGTTCATAATAAAACAGAGAAGTCCTGAGCTGATGGATAATCTCCTTGGCCTGGTCACCGGCTTTGATCAGCAGAAGCTCCTGATCCAGCGGCTCCACTCTCATCTTATAGGACGCCAGGGGAAATTCCTTTTTGGAAGAGATGAGACTGCTGCAAAGCTGCCGGTAGGTCAGGCTGGTATTCTCGCTGTCTCCCATGCCTCTGCAGGCAATATCGGCCTGACGAAACAATACACCCGTTTTGCCGTTCTGGAACATCAGAGCCGTATCAATAAAACCATAAATTCCGTTGTCGGGCCGGTCATCACGAAACAGCGTCATGATATTATTCATTTGTTTTTTGGTCAGCTGATGCACATCCTGATACCGTTCCAGGTGCCGGAAGGTTTCCTGCAGCATTCCACCGGCATTTTCCATCCCGTCCGACTCTATCGCATCCTCTGCATGGAGACGGAGAAGGTTTTCACACTCTGTCTGAAGCTGCTTCCGCTGCGCTTCATGCAATTCTTCGATTGTCATTCATACACACACCCTTCTTGTTTACTCATTTGGCTGTTTTTCACAGCCGTAATCCTTCAGAATCCTTCGGATCCATTTTTCACTGTAGCCGTATTTGGTTGCAAGCTGTTTGATGTTGCCGCCATCGTATTCCTTGGCAATTTGCTTTTTCAGATATTCCTTGCTGAACAGCTGCACAGGAAAGGTAATCTGCTGTCCTCTGTATGCGGAATGTATCTTCAGTGCAGCCTCAGACCCCAACAAATTCGCTATTTCCCGGTAAGCACCGTTCAGGTATTCACTTTTTATCTCGTCTGACCCCATTTTTATCATCCCCTGCAGACAGAATGATTCTTGTTCCTTATCGATGCGAGCCCGGAGACTTTGTTGAAATAAGGAAAAAAACAAGAAACAATCGAATAATTTTATAATATATGACAAATTATATAACTTTTTTCACGAATAGTATAGAGTGATTGTTCTCGTGAACATTTCCTTGTAAACTTCCTTGTGCGCGTCGGAGTGCCTCCGCTGTCAATTCGCGGCAGCGCTCCACTCCGTTCCGCTTGGTTTTGCCGTGTCCGGCTTTACTGCCGCGGCTTCCACCCCTCACACCCCTTACGGGGCGCTCCGGGGTGGTTTCTTTTTGACCGGCGAGACGCTTCTCAAATATAAAAGTTTTCGCTCAAGTCTTTTTCAAAAGGCTTGCAGCGTCCCTGGGCGCACTCCGCAGCGTCTGAAACTTCAAAGGGGCTTGGGAGCAAAGCTACCAACAATTCTTATTCCTTTCCCGGCGGCGCAAACTGCAGGGAAACGTACATTACCAAAGGATTTACTCATAATTCTGTGCTATTTTTTGTATTTCTTCTTTTATGTCGTCGATTAGCGGCTGGGGGGACAGCACCTTGATCCAGCTGCCCTGACTCAATAAATACATCATCAGTCCACGGCCGTAATTAACCTCTGCAGTAACAAGGCTCTTATCACCGTTTTTTTCAATGACCCGCGCGGTCGGCAGCCTGTCAAGCACTGCCTGAAGGGATAAACCCGAAAACTCAAAGGTTATCCGGACCGGATCACCAGGGAACATAAACTGATTTCTTTCTCTGAGTTCCCCTTCATCAAAATCCATGGATGGATTGAGGGTAAACCGTTCACGATGTTCCACGATAGAACGAATCCGGTCTATACGAAAATACTTTGCCTTCGTAGGGGCTTCCTCCGGTTCATACGCGATCAGATAGAAATAATATTCGCTGAACATTACAGCGGCAGGCAGCAGCTTTCTGACAACCTCTGTTTTGTCCATCTTGATATATCGGATGGAGATGCAGCGTTTTTGTTCAATACACTGAACAATCTTCCACAGATGCGCAATCACACTGTCGCAGTCAGATCTGACTTCTTTATAATGGTAAACCTCTTTTTTGATAATCCTCTCCAGCAGCGTTCTGTCATTGGGTGTCGTGAACTGTTTCATTTTTCTGATAAGTGCCAGTGTCTCTTCCTTGTTGAAGCATCTTGCGCCAAGGATGACCTCTACCAGGGCAAACAGCTCTGCGTTTTTAAGAAATTCATCGCTTTTCAGGATATAGGTCTTGTCCTTGTGAGAATAGACGATTTCAGCATTGTTCATGATATCCCGATGTTCATAAAAGAAATTCTGGATCCTGCTGATGTCCCTGCTGACGGTTCTGGAGGACACCCCGTATTGATCCGCTATTTTCCGATTGGACAAGGCTTCTCCCCGGATCAGAGAATAAAAAATCTCAAGGGTTCTGTCAGAGATTTCCTGATTCATGTTGTTTCACTCCTGTTTCCCGTACGGACATTTTTCTTATTATAGCATTTCCGCACGACATACGGTTGTCTGCTTAAAAATATTTATGATTGGAATGATTCTTCAAAAAG
Source organism: uncultured Ruminococcus sp. (assembly GCA_902772955.1). Classification (GTDB taxonomy): domain Bacteria; phylum Bacillota; class Clostridia; order Oscillospirales; family Acutalibacteraceae; genus UBA1213. The sequence continues at coordinate 5,094 of CACYCV010000348.1, read as the reverse complement.
CATCATTCAGATATTTTCCGACATTTTCTCACATGACTCCCGTTTCCGGAAAAGCCGGCCTCCTGCATTAATTTGCAGCCTTCGTTTCTGTGCGCCGTAAAACTCAGAAATCCTTTTTTTCATTTTGCAGATACTCCTTCACCAGCTGCAGCACTCTCATTTCTCGTTGAATCATGATCCTGTTAAAAAAATCCTGGCTGTCATAGTCACGATTGGTATTGATCGCCTCATCCATATCCACAAACCTGAGTGAGAACCCAGCCTCCTTTTCGTAATCATCCAGTTCCTGCTCTGTCAATTGGTTTTTCACTTGGCAAAAAAAGTAAAAATTCTCCTGTTCAAAGACTGTGTCCGGGGATTGATTGCTTTTCTGGCGGCGCATCACACTGCCGAATTCCCGGATACTATCAGGAATAACGATCAGCCCGACTTCTTCTCTGACCTCCCGGATCAGCGCCTTTTTCCTGTCTTCCTGTTCCCTGATGCCGCCGCCCGGAAATTTATAGTAATGTTCTTTCTGACTATAGACAAGAGCGATTGTATGATTTCTGAGAATAATCCCTCTTGCTGACGGCCTTTTAAAGACACGGTCTGATTCCTTGTAATCCTGCAGATCAATGACAAACAGCCTTTTCATGTTTTTTCACTTCCTCACGATTTTCAGTCTGATATCATTGAAAAAAGCAGCTTACCAAGCCGAATGCGCTTAATAAGCTGCTCTCTGTCATACCGCTCCCTATGAGTTCTTTACGACTCTCCGGAGCGGCCATTTCTTTTGGGAAGGGAAACGGCTTCCTTCCGGAGCTAACGTTTGTTTCTCCGACGATTTTCCAACGCGAGGTCTATCGGCTTACTCAATGAACGTATCAGGAAAAATCATTGACCTTGACCTTATAGGCAACTCTGTCTACAGCGCCATTTTTATCCTTTGCCTTCACGACAACGTCATAGGTACCAGCTTCTGACGGTGTCAGCACAACAACGGTGTTATCCGAATAGCTCTGTGCAGCTGTCCATTTGTCATCAGACTCCTGCTTGAAATATACTGCATACTGATACTCACCGAATCCGCCTTCCGCAGAGCAATTCACCTCAATGCTCTCGCCCAGATCAATCTCTTCTGGAACAACAGAGGTATTTGTCGGTTTTTTCACCTCTACCCGCAAGGTTTTTCTGGCAACCACTCCACGGCTGTCCTTTACCTTGACAACAATAACATATTCTGCCGCAAAAGCAGGATTAATCACCAGCTGTGAATTTGCTGTGTATTCTTGTCTGACTCTCCAGACGGTTTCATCCGAACGCCTGAAGTAGAAGGAATAAGTATAGTCTCCCAGGCCTCCGGCTGCTGATGCATTGACCACAATTTCACTGCCGAAAGGAACCTCTTCACTGTCAGCCTCTGAAGTGTTCACCAGTTTTGCAAAAGTATGAACTGTCAAAGATTTCCTGGCAATGGTTCCATCCGCGTCCTTGACCTTAACAACAATGTCATAGTCTGCAGCCTGACCGGGGGTGATGATCAACTGTGTATTGGCTTCGTATTCTTGTCTGACTCTCCAGGCAGTTTCATCCGAACGCTTGAAGTAGAAAGCATAGGTATAGTCTCCCCTGCCGCCGGTAGCTGACGCATTGACCACAATGTTGTTGCCCAGACATACCGATTCGCTTTCCACCGTGGAAGTGTTGGCCAGCCTGTCATAAACATGAACCGTCATCGATTTTCTTGCAACGGTTCCAAGAGCATCCTTTGCCTTGACCACGATATAATAGTCAGCAGCTCTGCCGGGAGTAATGGTCAGCTGGGTATTGGCTTCGTATTCCTGTCTGACTCTCCAGGCAGTTTCATCCGCACGTTTGAAGTAGAAAGCATAAGTATAGTCGCCTTTACCGCCGGTTGCTGAGGCATTCACCACAATGTCATTGCCGAGACAAACCTCATTACTTACTGCCGCGGAGGTATTGACTAATTTTCCATAAATACAACCCGTAAGCGTCAGTGTCGTGCCGGTGTAAATACCTGATCCGGTAATTGTTACAGTCGGTTGCTGGGAGGTCTCTCCGTCGGTCCGGGTTATTTCAGTCCAATCGCCGGAATAACCGATCTCATAATCCTGACTTGCTTCCAGGCAATAGTCGCCGTCATAAACAGTGACACTGGCAGGGGTAAGATCACTGCCGGTATAGGTCAGTTCGCTGATATTGATCTCTTCATTTTCAGCGTTGTAGAAAGTCACGGCAGATGCAGCGACATCTTTCCTGTCAATCACCAGTCCTTCAGATTCTTCTGAAACTGTAACCGTGTAGGTGATGGAATCATCATCATTCTCAGCGGTTTCGTCAATGGCTGCGCCGGTAATATACAAATTAGCACTGGCTGTAATCTTGTATGACCTTCCGGCCTGAAGGGTTTCAGGTACACTCTCATCGTTTTGGGAATAGACAACTACCGGGTCAGCGGGAGTCATCATCGCAATGGAGGTAAGATAAGCTTTTGCACCGTCGGTGACGGAAAGAGAAACAAACTCGATATTGGCTGCAGTGGATTCGACAACCGCAAAATCACCTGTATCCGGAGCAACCGTAAAGTAATAGCCATAAAGGCTATTGATATAGTACGGTTCTGATACTTCCACATCCTCACCGTTCTCCGACTGATTCGTAAAGGCCAGGGGAACGGTGGATTCAATGAAATAATGGCCTAAGGGCAGATGCTCATACTGCTCAGAAGCAACCGCCGTCTTGTCTTTCATGAAGCGTGTAATTTTTCCGTTTGTCTGAAGCTGCTGCTCAAGGGTGACGGAGGGCAGCTTCTTCAAAGAAACTAAAATGTATTGTGTTCCGTCCGGCTTGAGATTGTAACCAACACTGGACAAATCGGTCAGATCTGTGTCAGAAGGATCCACACTGAATTCCAGCGGACTTGAAGCATAAATCCAGTAATTTCCTGACGAAAGAGGTATTGCCGCAACCGGATCAGCGGACAGCTCAAATGGGGCATTATTGAATGTAATCGTATCAATCACCTCAAATACGCCGTCATCCAACACAAACGAAGGTGTACCGGACGTAGTCTGAGGCTCAAATGCTCCGTTCGAAAATTCTACCGAATAATCATATTGCTGTGTGCTTTCATTAAACGTTTTAGTCGAAGCTGCCTTTTCCGTTTCGACATGGGAAGCATCGCGAGAACAGACTCTTGCCGCGGTACAGAATCCGTTATCATAGCTCCACTCATAGGTAGGCTGACCAAAATCATGACCCAGAGCCTCCCCCTTTACGAGCTGATGAATCTCACGCTTCTGCTCATTGTTGGCGTCGGTATAATCATACCAATAAACGGTTTTCTTAGGAGCAGTACAGGTGGCAGCAGCAGTTTTGGATCTGAGTGTAACCTTCGTTTCAATATCCTTATCACACTTACTGCAGTGCTCTGCCTTGTAACAATTCAGATAATCAGGTTCTTCCGGATAAGCCCCATCCGCTGTTTCCTCATAAACGGCAACCCATTTAAAATGGTCAAATTCCAGATCATGTCCGGTTGCAGCAAGGACAATATCTTTCTTTTCAATCTGAACATATTGTCCCCCCTCCAAAACAAAGTAATTGCCGCTGGGGTCAACATAATAGGCAATATTTCCTTTGGCAGTACAGGTAGGCTCCACACGAGGAATCAAGGTATATTCATCTCTGACGGTAACGTTGGCATCACCGAACACGTCAGGATATTTTCCGTTTTCAGGGACAATCGGAACAGTAGTATCCCCGTTGACAAAGGTTGAACCGTAGGGAAGCACCACACTCTGAGAGGAGCTCAGGGAGGCAAACGCATCTTTTCCAAAAGCGATTGCTCCAGCTACAGAGAAGGTTACAGACGTATCCACATCCTTGAATGCCTCACTGCCAATAGTCCGGACAGTGGCAGTCAATTGAAGATTCTGAATCGTGGTAAGACCGGCAAAGGCCCTGCTGCCAATAGATTCAACTGTACCAAGACTCAATGCAGACACGACCGGCGAGGAAGCACCATTCACCTTGGAAAGATCGAAAGCTCCGTCCTCCACCGTTACAATACCAGAGAAATACAAGGCTTTGCTCTTTCGAAAGTAGTTATAGCCCAGTTCCGTAATTGCGGTACTGGGAACGGCGTCAACCGAATTACTCTTGGAAAAATTAATATGCGGTTCCATTTTTGAGTAGTATTGCCACTTCAAACCGTTACTAAAATACGATGTTTTATTCGGAGAGGGAATAAAGGGCATTTCATACGGATCCGAATCATAGGGTATCTGCATTGTTTCATCTACCACATCCGGATAAATGAGTGTCATATCAGGCGGGTTGCTTGTCACCGTGGTACCATCCGGTGGGATAATCGGTCCTTCTCCCTCATCATCCTCTTTTGCATGGACAGAAAGAGACATCATATTCCCCGGCATCACTGATGTTGCCGTGACAGCCATCGCACCAAGGATCATGGTTCCGGAAAGCAATGCAGACAGAATTCTTTTTATTTTGCTTGCTCCACTTTTCACAATAATTCCTCCTAATTCAAAGTTACGAAAAAAAGAACAAAAGCACCTCTCTTTTTCAAAAAAACTATATCATATTCATTTTATCACTCCCTTTTCGTGCTGTCAATGAAATTCTGCGGCAGGTCACGAAAATCAACTTTCTTCTCCGCAATATTGGGACTCTGTCCCAAACCCTGCCCGGGGAACCCCTTTTTTGAAAAAAAGGGTTATCCCCCGAACCCCTTTCCAAAAAAATTATAATACATATAGGGATTTTTATTCTACTGCTCCAATACTATACCCTCTTTTTTCGAAAAAAGAAAAAAGATAGAAAAGAGTAGATAAAAAATAAAATAAAGATAACGATACAGCCGTCTGAATATTCATCGTTGATAGGATAGATATATTCAAAGACTTCTTCTCCAATAGATTCATGCAGACCTAATGCTTGATAATTTCTTACATCATCCTGAATCCGTGAAATTCAAATTGCAAAAAAGGTTGAAAGACTCATAAATACTGCTTTTTCAGCAAAATTTCGATAAATGAATTTGCACCAAATGAGTATAGAAAATCATAT
>CACYCV010000347.1 GCA_902772955.1 uncultured Ruminococcus sp. | reverse complement strand
AGTTTTCGCTCAAGCCTTTTTCAAAAGGCTTGCAGGGTCCAGGGACAGAGTCCCTGGGCGCACTCCGCAGAGTGCGAAATTTTACAGAGGCTTGGGGGTGAAGCCACCAACTTATCCTACTCCCTTTGCAGCAGCACAAAATTCTATCATGACAATAGTGATATGATTCAAAATTGTTTTTCGATGCCAACAAAAAAGGACTGCCAAACGACAGTCCTTTTTTGTTGGTTTCCATTTGCCGCAACCGGAATCATGACATTTCAAAGGCACCGGTATAGAGCTGATAATACTTGCCTTTCTGGGCAATCAAGGTGTCATGACTGCCCTGCTCAATAATGCGCCCCTGCTCCAGAACCATGATAACATCGGAATTCCGGACCGTGGACAAACGATGGGCAATGACGAAAACGGTTCTGCCATACATCAGACCGTCCATACCCTTCTGAACCAGCGACTCGGTGCGGGTATCAATACTGGAGGTAGCTTCATCCAGAATCATGACCGGAGGATCCGCTACCGCAGCCCTGGCAATGGAAATAAGCTGACATTGTCCCTGAGAAAGCTGCCCTCCGTCACCGGTAATGACGGTATTATAACCATCCGGCAGTCGGGTAATAAAGTCATGGGCATTGGCCAGCTTTGCCGCTACCATACATTCCTCATCCGTGGCATCCAGCTTGCCGTAACGAATATTATCCATCACCGTTCCGGTGAACAGATGCACATCCTGCAAAACGATACCCAGGGAACGGCGCAGATCGGCTTTTTTGATTTTGTTAATATTGATGTCGTCATACCGCACCTTGCCGTCGGCAATATCATAGAAACGGTTAATCAGATTGGTAATCGTGGTCTTGCCGGCACCGGTAGAGCCGACAAAGGCAATTTTCTGTCCCTGTTGTGCATGAAGGGTGACGTGATGCAGCACGGTTTTTTCGGGAACATAGCCAAAATCCACATCATCCATCACAATCCTGCCGCACAGCCTGGTGTAGGTCAGCGTTCCGTCTCCGTGGGGATGCTTCCACGCCCACATTTCTGTGCGCTCCTCGGACTCTGTCAGCTGCTCGTCCCGGTCATATTTTGCATTGACTAAAGATACATAGCCTTCATCGGTTTCACTTTCTTCATCCATCAGGGCAAAGATGCGTTCAGCACCAGCCAGCGCCATGATCACGGAATTAATCTGGTTGGAAATCTCGCTGATGGGACGGGTAAAATTTTTGGAAAGCTGCAGGAAGGAGGCGATGACGCCAATGGAAACCGCGCTCACATGATTGATTGCCAGCAATCCCCCCACAATGGCAATCAGCACATACTGAATATTGCCCAGGTTATTCATCACAGGCATCAGGATATTGACAAAGGTATTGGCATTGGTAGCGGTTTTGCGAAGGGCATCATTTTTCCGGTCGAATTCCTTCTTAGCCTGTTCTTCATGGCAAAAAACCTTGATGACCTTCTGACCGTTGACCATCTCTTCAATATAGCCGTTGACATCTCCCAGCTCCTGCTGCTGGGCAATAAAATATTTGGCACTGTTGCCGGCTATCTTCTTGGTAATGAACATCATCATGCCCACAAATACCAGAACAAACAGGGTCAGATAGATATTCAGAACCAGCATGGCAAAAAACACGGCGATAATCGTCATCAGCGAAGAAAACATGGCAGGGATACTCATAGAAAGCATCTGCCGGAGGGTATCGGTATCGTTGGTATAGCGGCTCATGATATCGCCGTGGGTATGGGTATCAAAATACCGGATGGGCAGCGTCTGCATGTGGGAGAACATTTCATCCCGGATTTTTTTCTGTACTCCTTGGGAAATCGTAACCATCAGCCGATTATACAGCAGCGTTGCCACCGCACCCAGCAGCAGAATGCCTCCCATGACGAAAATCATGACGGCCAGACCGGTAAAGTCCTTCTGTTCGGCGGCGATCAGCGGCGTGATATAGTTATCAATGAGAACCTGGATAAACAGCGAGCTGGCCACCCCGGCACCCGCACTGAGAAGAATGCAGAGAATGACGAAAGCAAAGCGAATTTTATAGGCGCCGATATAGCGCAGCAGCCGTTTGGTGGTTTTCATAGGGTTGGTTTTCGGCATCGGCGGCATTCCTGCCGGCATCCTGCCGCCTTTTCCCATTGAAGGCATTTTGCCGCCCTTGGGCATCGGCATTTTTGCCATATTACGCATCCTCTTCACTTCCTTTCTGCTGGGAATAATAGACCTCCTGATAGATATGGTTGCTCTTCAGCAGCTCCTCATGAGTTCCCACCGCATGAACAGCTCCGCCGTCCATCACAATAATTCTGTCCGCATCCTGAACGGAAGAGATTCTCTGGGCAATAATGATCTTGGTGGTATCCGGTATTTCCTCCAGGAAGGCTTTCCGGATACTGGCATCGGTTTTGGTATCCACGGCACTGGTAGAGTCATCCAGGATCAGGATTTTCGGCTTTTTCAGCAAGGCTCTGGCAATACAAAGACGCTGACGCTGACCGCCGGACACATTGGTACCTCCCTGTTCGATATAGGTATCATACTGATCGGGCATCTGTCGGATGAATTCATCGGCACAGGCCAGCTGACAGGCCTTGACCAGCTCCTCGTCAGAAGCCTCTTCATTGCCCCAGCGGAGATTTTCCTTGATTGTCCCGGAAAACAGGACATTCTTTTGCAGCACCATTGCCACACTGTTCCGCAGGGTATCAATATCATAGTTCCGCACGTCAATACCTCCCACCAGCACCTTTCCCTCGGTTGCGTCATACAAACGGGGAATCAACTGTACCAGCGTGGATTTGGAGGAACCCGTGCCGCCGATAACGCCGATGGTTTCACCGGAGCGGATCTGCAGATTGGCGTCCCGGAGGCACAGCTTACCCTTATCCTTGGCATAGCTGAAGCTGACATGATCGAAGACGATGCTGCCGTCCGGAATGGTCATTACCGGGTTTTCCGGTTCCGCAAGATCCGGTACCTCCTCCAGCACCTCGGCAATACGATCGCCGGAAGCCTTGGACAGGGCAACAATCACCATGACCATGGAAATAAACATCAGGCTCATCAGAATCTGCATGATATAGGTCATCATACTGGCCAGCTGACCGGTGGTCATTTCACCAAATACAATCAGTTTGGCAGAAAACCAGGAAATCAGCAGAATACAGGCATAAATGCAAACCTGCATTATAGGCATATTGAAAGTGACTATTTTTTCCGCCTTGGTGAAATCCTGATAGATTTCCTGAGAGATCTTTTTGAACTTTTCGGTTTCATAATCCTCCCGGACGAAGGATTTCACCACCCGGATGCCATGGAGGTTTTCCTGTACCACATTATTGAGCTTATCATATTTTTTGAAAACCCTGGAAAAAACCGGATGAGCAAACCGGATAATCAGTGCCAGCGCCAGCGCAATGATAGGAATAAAGATGACAAAGATCATGGACAGACGGGCATTCACCCGGAAGGACATCACCATGGCAAAAATCATCATAGAGGGTGCCCGGACAGCCATCCGCAGGATCATCTGATAGGAATTCTGCACATTGGTGACATCGGTAGTCATGCGGGTAACCAGACCGGAGGTGGAAAACTTATCAATATTGGCAAAGGAATACTGCTGGATTTTATAAAACATATCATGCCGGAGATTTCCCGCAAAGCCGGCGGAAGCTACGGCGGCATATTTTCCTGCCAGAGCACTGAAAATCAGGGAAATCAGCGCCACCACAGCCAGTGCCAGACCCATTTTCCAGATATAGTCCATATTGCCCACAGCCACACCCTTATCAATCAGGTCAGCCATGAGATAAGGAATCAGCACCTCCAATACAACCTCAAAAATAATCAGAATCGGTGTTACGATAGAGGGAATCTTATATTCCCTCACACTTTTCAACAGTGTTCGCAGCATTTATTCTCCTCCTTTCGTTTCAGAAAGCGGCATCCGGCCCGGTTCAGTGTATTCCAGGTTCCGGTGGATTTTTTCCAGTACCGCAAAAAAAGACTGCAGCTCTTCTTCGCTGAGATTCCGCCGCAGCAGAGCTTCCTTCCGGGCAATCTGTTCCATCAGCAGCCGGTGGGTATCCAGCGCCTTCCGGGTCAGGCAGATTTTTTTAAGCCTGGCGTCTCCTGCCACGGATTCCCGGCGGATATACCCTTTTTTCTCCATCAGCTTAAGCATATTGGAAACAGTTGACCGCCGGATGGAAAAGGAAGTTTCGATATCCTTCTGAAATACATCCTCTCCCTGGCGTTCTGCCAGGTAGCCGATGATCCAGCCGTTTTTACCGGTCATCTCCTCCAGGTGGGCATCCTGGGTAGTTTTACAAAAATCTCTGCGCATGAGATTATGAATCTTACTGATTTCCATACCCACATATTTTTCATCCGCCACATGAATTCCTCCTTCCGTCAAAAATGTTAGTTAGCTGATTGTTAGGCTACTAACAATTATAACAACTTCCCTCCCACTTGTCAAGCGGCGGGCGCGTGACCCCACGGAAATCAACTTTCTTCTCCGGAATATTGGGACTCTGTCCCAAACCCTGCCGGGGGAAACCCTTTTTT
>CACYCV010000346.1 GCA_902772955.1 uncultured Ruminococcus sp. | reverse complement strand
AGGAAATTCATGAAAGAATGCGGTATCGTCTTTGTTGTGTTTTCCGCAGTCTGCCTGTTGATGTTAAAATACCATATGAATATATCTTCAGAAGGAAAACCCCTGTTTACAGGGGAAAATTCAGGCTTTTTTGAGTGTTTCGTCAAAGGCTATGTCAGGATGTTTATTTCCGGTAAGAATTTGCTGACCGTTTTTTCCGTACTGCTCACCGTTCTGACCGGTCTTGCCCTCCTGACAGTTAACAAACGGATCAAAGAACTTGATTTCACTATGATGCTGATACTCTTTGTCCTGACAAATCTGATCATGGAGATAATATTCCACAAAGGATATATAACATACAGAGTACTGCTTCCCTTTTATGCTTTTGTGATCCTTGCATTCACTGAATTGATCACTGAAGCATGGCATACGATTCCCGGGAAGTGGAATAACCGGATGCTGATAAATGCCGGAAGTATTGCATCTGCAGTCCTGTGTACAATGGTCATGATCATTTTTTGTTCGCAAATCGAATTGCGGGGAACAAAAGACTGGGCATGGGATTACAAGTACAGAACTTATGTAGATGGCTCTTACATGACTGATATAAAATTTGACGTACCGTGGGACGCATCGATCGTCTTTTATAAGGACCGGGATGAAGATATCATTGACGCATATATCAGTTATATAAGATAAATAACCCGGAAAATTGCCTCTTATTCCGGCAGCTCACATAATTCTCCGGCACTGCTCAGAGGGAAATCAGAAATTTCTCTATTTGACGAACCGCATTTCCACGTTCAAATAATTTACCGCGCTCGGCAGCCTGATTTGCGTAATACAAACGATATTCCGGTTCTGCAAAAAACCGCTGCACTGCCCGATATAAAGCCGTATCATCGTTCTCAGTAACAATCCCAAACTCGCAGTTGTTTCCGAGAATCTCTTTCATACCTCCGACATCAACAGTACAAACCGGAGTTCCCAACAGCAGTGATTCCACAGCAGCAGTAGATAATCCTTCTCTCTCGCTCGCACATACAAAAAGCATACATCTGGCCAGATACTGATAAGGGTTCGTCTGATATCCGGTAAAAGTAACCGAATCCCGGATGCCTAGCCGGTCAGCGAGATCGATCAGCTCGTTCCGCTGTGGGCCCTCCCCAATCAGATAAAAATGAGCGGGGAATCCATCTTCCAGCAGTTTCTTCTGGATGTTCATCATGCGATCCCAGCCTTTCGGCGGGATCAGTCTTCCGATTCCGCACCAGTTCAGCTTATCAGGATACATCGGTGGTTCAGCAGGACTCTGCAGAGACATCTCCCGGATACCAGTGCTGTCAAAAATGTTGTACAGTACACGAGTTTCCTTTCCGGGATCGTAACGCTTCAGGAAAGCATCCTTCACATCTCCGGAAACGAAAACCATTACATCAGCGCGGCTGTAACAACGCTCTGCTTCACTCCGGTTACGGAAACCCTCCGTAAATTTTGCTTCATTCAGTATCGGTGTATGGATCCAGTCGATGATTTTCGTACCATCCAAGGGACACCCTCCGACCACCCTCGCACACGGCCCTTCCAGGAAAGAAACGACAACATCATATTGATCATGAATGATCGTTTTATAAATCTGCTCCGGGCTCCAAAGTTTCATCCAGTGTGAATTACCCCGGATATCCATCGGCATCCAGTAACTGTAATTCACTTCAGGACTAAGAAACCTGATATTCGGGCCCCAGTTGAAAAGTGTCTTTACTGAAACATCAAATAGTGACTTATCCAACCCGTTTACCAGATTGACAAGCACCTTTTCAGCACCCCGAGGGCCAAGATCATGGATCAAAAAAAGAATACGCTTTTTCATCGATCCGCAGTTTCCAATTTCTTTCGATGCAGGAAAGACCGAAAACTTCCCGGCAGCAAGCCCAACACCAACGGACGAAGAGCAAAGATATCATACCAAAAGGGCAGATGCATCGTTTTTACTGCCAAATGACGGACACGTGCCTCATTAATGCGGTATTTCCACTTCCGCCGGCCGGCTGCATTACGGTCATCGCGGTAATAATAGAGCAGTTCATGAATGTTGTCTCCACGGTATCCCATCCCATACATACGCACCCAAAGCTCATAATCTTCGACCCTGAGAAAATCATCCGATTCGGAATATCCTCCCGCGTTCACCAAAGCCTCCCTGCGCACCATGCAGGCAGGATGGCAAAAAGGTGTGCCATGCACCAGATCAGCGCCATCCGGTGCTGACGGATAAGCACGAACACCCCAAAAGCCATATTCATCGTAACACTTCATATCAGTACTTACAATGCTCATCTCAGGATGTTCGGAAAAGAATTTCAATTGTTTTTCGAAACGTTCAGGGGAACAGCGGTCGTCGCCGTCCATACGGGCAATGAATTCCCCGCGGGCAGCAGCAAGGCAGCGGTTCAGAGCCGGAGCCAGACCTGTGTTTTGTTCATTCTGGAGAAAGATGATTT
>CACYCV010000345.1 GCA_902772955.1 uncultured Ruminococcus sp. | reverse complement strand
GCACAACCGAGCGGAACGGAGTGGAGCAAGGCGCGAATCGTCCCGCGCGGTCACGCGCCCGCGAACACGTCCTGTGCGGTCACGTACATCGCATCAGACCGTCTTGTTTTCTGGGGAGAAAGCCACGATACCTATTCCAACGGTCCCGATGAAGATGGAGCCACTACGAGAATGAGCCAGAACACCATCGACAAGGCTTATGCAGTGGCGGCAGCGAGGGAAGGCTCTACGGCCCTTTATCTTTCAAGGCCCTCGGAGATTGAAAAAAATAAGATTTCTTTCGATGAAAAGGGCAGTATGCACTTTTCAAGCCCTGAGGTCAGTGCAATCAACCATTTCCACAATGCAATGGTCGGCAAGAAGGACAGCGTCCTGACAGAAGATAATTGCGTTGTTATCTCGAGAGAAAACGGCGGCGCCGTCATCGTCTGCGGAGGAGAAGGCGGCCAGGTTACAGTGTCCAATCCCGGAGGATATGCCCTACCGGGAACATATTATGACGAGGTGTCGGGAGGCAGCTTTACGGTAACGGAAACCTCCATCACCGGTACTGTCGGTAAAAGCGGTATTGCGGTCATTTATGACAGTGACTTTCTGGGACATCTTATCGCTGACTCCAACGATGTCTGCAAATTTTATCAATCTCTGGATATTACCCTTGGGGCAGAAAGCATCGATCATGCAGCTTATGAGCTTCGTTATACAGACGAAAACGGAATGCCCTGCATAAAGACCGGTTCTTATTCTGACGGCGACGTCATTACCATCGGTGACGGTGTGATGGATGGCTCAGACATTACCCTTACCCTTACGGGAATGGCAAAAAACGGTAAGGAAAGAAAAGAAATATTCAGCTACAATAGGAGTCAATATAATAGAATCGCTCCTTTTAACCCGAGAGAGAATTGGAAAAATTTTACCTTTGTATTCGACAACTTAGACACTCAATGGGATGATGTATATTTTTACGCCTATTCAAAGGACGGTGGAACGCTGACAGAAAACGCCGCCTATCCTGGCGAAAAAATGACGGATGTTGGTCAGGATTACTTCTCATATAAGCTCTCCGAAAAATTCAGGGACAAAGTGGTGTTTGTTATTTTCAATAATGGCAAGGGAGTTCAGATCAGCGAAGGTAAAAACAGCATCAACTGCACCAAATATCCTTATGGAACGTTTTATACCGATGAAATGTGGTATGAGGGCAACGGTGTCGAAAGTATTCCTCCTACAGGGCATAACCATACTCTTATTTATCACGAAGCAGTTTCTGCCACGGAGACAAAGCCCGGATCAAAGTCTTATTACAGCTGTACCGGCTGTGATAAGCTGTATTCTGATCCCGCAGGCTTGAACGAGGTCGTTATGGAGGAGCTGATCATCCCTCCTGTCACTCAAAAGGATACCGATGTGAGCAAGTCTGAGGTTAGTAAGTCCGAAGAGAGCAAAACAGAGGAGAGCAAGCCTGTTGTTCCCTCTGATGATTTCGTGCCAAAGACAGGTGACAAGACTGCGTTCGTTGTGATTATTCTGGCAGCAGCATCCGGCTTTGCAGCCTTTGTGATAATCAGACGAAAAGACAGGGCAAAGCAATAATCCGACAGCAGAAGGGATCAGATGTATGTAATTTTCGTGAGCAGTCTCTGACAAAGAGGCTGCTCACTGATGTTTTTTGTGGGTTCGATTGATCTTCATCATCGCACAGTGCTGCTTGATTGGATTTACTACCGATTGATAATAATGAACGAATAGTGAATTCTGAAAAAAATGTTTCCTGTCAGCTTCATTATTATTGGAATAAGGTATCCCACCTCAAAAGCATTCATAAAAATGTTTTGGGGGTGTGTTTATGTTACAGTGTCATCGAACACCTGATGCAAGAGCGATGATGAAAGGCTCTGAAAAATATCCGGATATCAGAGGAAAGGTGTTATTCTTTCAGGAAAAAAATGCGGTGTTGGTTCAAGCGGAAATTGCCGGTTTACCGAAGAATGAGCCGGGCTTTTTCGGCTTTCACATTCACGAGGGAGGTAACTGCGACAGCACGGGCTTTCCGAATGTCGGCAGTCACTTTAATCCGCAAAACAATCCTCATCCGCTGCATATCGGGGATTTGCCGCCACTGTTATCCTGTGGTGGTACTGCTTTCATGAATGTCAGAACCTGCCGCTTTTTTGTCAGGGAAATCATTGGAAGAACGGTGATGATTCACTATGGATCAGACGACTTCCGCACACAGCCATCGGGTGATGCGGGAGAAAAAATAGCCTGTGGTGTCATTCGTGCGGTATTGCGTTAAAGCTTCTTATTGAAAATAAGTATAAAATTTCGTTTTCCGTCCACAATATCATCATAGATCAAATCATTATATGAGGTGGAACACATGGCGAAACAAGGAATGAAGCGCCCTGACAAGACGCATACCAAGCCGCGTAATGTTCAGGCTGCGGTTCCGGAGATTCAGGGAAAAGGCAGACATGGCAAGGCATCTGTCAATCCGATCATTGCCGGAACAGAGGTACCGGCGCAAAAGGTGTATCATACTACGCCTTACCGTCAGGAAAAGCCGATATCGAGAGCATACAAAGAAATTGATACCGACCTTGCCAGGGATAATCTGGAAAACGATATTCCCGAAGCGGATCTTCAGGATTTATAACGGTTTTTCAGCAGATCAGAAGGATTTTTCAAAAAAAGGACTTTCATTATACATAAACATTTCCCCTTTTCTTTAGTGAATAGAGAAAAGAGAATAGTGAATAGAGAATAATACAGAAACGCCCCGCGGAGTATACTATTCTCTATTCACTATTCATTATTTTCTGAGCCCCGGCACATCGTGACGGGGCGTTTCTGCGCCTGACAGGACTTGAACCTGCACCCTTGCGGACTGGAACCTAAATCCAGCGTGTCTGCCAATTCCACCACAGGCGCTTATTTCATTTATCCATCACAAAAAAAATCCCCCTATTTTTACACGGCGGGAGACAGCCGAGACAGGGGACACACCCTAATCTGTGCCATTATTGTACCACATTACACCGTCAATTGCAAGCATTATTTGAAAAAGAAAGAAAAAAATTGTTGCAAAAATTGTTGCGGTGCCGTGAATGAACCGCTGCTGGAAGAAACCCTTCTGTTCCGGAAAGCCGCTCCCGTCATCGGGTTGCCTGAAAATGATCCGATGGCGGGATCCGGCTGGTAAAGTTAATCCTTGGAAGTTACGGCCTCCTGGGTGACAACAGTGTCTTCCGTGTCGTCTTCTTTTTCAAAACCGCAGCCTTCTGCGGAACAGAAAAGCTTTGGCTGCTTTCCCTTCTTTTTGAAAAGGGTTCCGCCGCATTGGGGACAGGTCAGTGCTGTTGGCTGGTACCAGGAAACGAAGTCGCAGTTCGGGTAGCTCGAACAGCCGTAAAATTCTCTGCCCCGCTTGGTTTTTTTGACAATCACGTCGTTGCCGCACTTTGGACAGGCAACGCCGATTTTGCTGACCATCTTGACGATGTTTTTACAGTCAGGATAGCCGGAGCAGGCAATGAACCGACCGTACCGGCCGAATTTGACCACCATGGGTTTTCCGCATTTGTCACAGATCAGATCGGTTTTGTCCTCTTCCAGTTGGATCTTGACATCCTTCATTTCTTCCTTGGCGGACTTCAGCGTTTTATCAAAATCTCCATAGAATTCCGTCAATAGTTCTACCCAGCCGCAGGTGCCTTCTTCTACGGTGTCAAGGTTCTGCTCCATCTGGGCGGTAAATTTGACATTGACAATCTTGGGGAACCGCTCCTCCATCAGCTTGGTGGTGACCTCTCCTAATTCGGTGGGACAGAGCGTTTTTCCCTCCCGCTTGACATAGCCCCGGGAGGTGATGGTAGAGATGGTGGCAGCATAGGTGGAAGGACGGCCGATACCGTATTCTTCCATAGCCTTAATCAGTGATGCTTCTGTATAACGGGCGGGAGGCTGGGTGAAATGCTGATTGGGCAGCATTTCCTTGACCCGCAGGGGCATATCCTTCTCCAGCGGCGGCAGCTCGGATTCCTTCTCTTCCTCGTTGGTATCACTGCTTTCTACATAGAGAACCGTGTAGCCGTCAAAATCCACCCGGTAGCCGGAGGCCTTGAAAAGATAGCCGCCGACGTTGATGTCAGCCTGGGTGGTCTTCTGGATACACTCCGCCATCTGGCAGGCAAGGAAGCGTTCCCAGATCAGCTTATAGAGCTTATATTGGTCACTGGTCAGACTGCCTTTGACGGCAGAAGGAGACAGGGTGACAGTAGTGGGACGAATGGCTTCGTGACCGTCCTGAGCATTGGAACGGGACTTGAAATGCCGGGGACCTCCGGCGGGAAGATAGGCCTCTCCCCAGGTGCTCCGGATATAATCCTCCGCTGCCTTCAGAGCATCCTCCGACAAACGAAGAGAGTCGGTTCTCATGTAGGTGATCAGACCTACGGCACCCATTCCTTGAATGTCTACGCCTTCATATAATTCCTGCGCCACCTTCATGGTCCGCTTGGACTGAAAGCCCAGCTTCCGGGAGGCCTCCTGCTGCAGGGTGGAGGTGATAAAGGGAGGAGACGGCTGCTTCTTTCTGGTGCCGTGACGTACCTTTTCCACAAAGGGCTGGGCATCCTTCATGGCGTCCAGCAGCTTCTGCGCCTGTTCTCCGGTTTCAATCTTGATTTTTCCCTTGGCGTCGCCATAAAAAGAGGCAGAAAATACCTTGCGGCTGCCCTTGGGCATGAACCGGGCATCAATGCTCCAGTATTCCTCCGGCTTGAAGGCGCGGATTTTGTTTTCCCGGTCAACCACAATGCGTACCGCTACAGACTGTACTCTTCCGGCAGAAAGCCCCTTGCGGATCTTGTGAGATAAAAAAGGGCTGAGCTTGTAGCCCACCAGACGATCCAGGATCCGTCTGGCCTGCTGTGCATTGACCAGGTCAATATCAATGGTTCTCGGCGCCGCCATGCCGTTGGTGACGCCGGTTTTGGTGATCTCATTGAAGGTGACACGGTTGGTATCCGCCAGGTCCAGCCCCAGCAGATAGGCCAGGTGCCAGGATATAGCCTCTCCTTCACGATCGGGGTCGGTGGCAAGATAGACGTAATCGCTTTTTTTGGCAAGCTTCACCAGTTCGTCTGCCAGCTTTTCCTTTCCCTTGATAATTTCGTACTTCGGGGCAAATTTTTTCTTGATATCTACGCTGAGTCGGTTGGGATTCAGATCCCGGATGTGTCCCATGGACGCAACCACGTTAAAATCAGAGCCAAGATATTTTTTTATGGTTTTTGCCTTGGCAGGCGACTCTACAATAACGAGCTTTGACATAGAGGTCCTCCGATCAGATATTGTTTTCTCTGAAAATGAATGGCGGGTTTGTGTGTGTAAATCTGGCAGCCTTGCTTCCATGATATGGCAGTACAGGGCAGAATGTCCCCTCCGGTAAAATCATTCCGGGAGACTTCCGCACAAAGAGGCATCCATTTGCTGTTAAACTCTGGAAAATCTTCCGAAAGGATGGGATTTTACCAATCCGTATAATTCTAGTTCGGTAAGTGCCGACAGTACCGCTTCGATGGGCAGATGAAGCTCCAGACTGACAGCCTCGGCTTCTACCGGTGTTCCTGAGATTGTATCATACACCGACTTTGCGTTTTCTGTCAACAGGTCTGATGAAAAATTATCTGTTTTTTCCTGCTTTGTGGTATTTTTGTCCGCTTTTTCGTTAATTATGGATATGTTGTCCGAAGAATTTCCTGTCTTTTGGGAAAAATCGGACGAGGTGTCCGATTCAGCGGGAGAAGCTGCCGGCTTTTCGGCTGAATATTTCCGGAAGGGAGGAATATAGGTGGGCTTTTCGTCTTCTATAATTGCGGCACGGTTTTTTCGCTGTGTCGGATAAGGCTTTCTTGCAGCGGAAGGACGTGCGGACGCGTTTTGCCGGGTGAATTCTGCAGAATAGGCTCTGACGGCTTTTGTTGCCGGAGCGGCCATCTTCTTCTCTTCCGGATTGGAGGCCGTCTCCTTTTGGAAGGATGGCTGGTGCTGCAATCCTGTGGGCACTGAGGCAATCGGTTTTTTTCCGGAACAATCGGCAAACAGATCCGACTTCAGATACGGAACGGTGGATTTCCGGATGGCATCGATTTCTTCTTTGGAGGGAAGACCGGTAAACCGTTTCTGATAATAGTCTGTGTGCTCCAGCCAGAAAAGAATGTCCTCATAGCTCATAACTGCCGGAACCCCGATGCGCAGCAGCCGGTTGGAGCCTGCTGCGTGTTCATTATCGATGCTGCCGGGTACCGTAAACAAGGGCTTTCCCTGCTGGACGGCATCCCCTGCGGTAATCAAGGCGCCGCTGCTTTTGCCGGCTTCAATGACAACGGTACAGTTGGACAGAGCGGAAATAATCCGGTTGCGTTTTGGGAAGGTATAGGAAGCGGCGGGTGTGCCGGGAGGAAACTCCGAAATCAGCGCTCCGTGACGGATGATTTCGTTGCGCATGGGGGCATATTTCATCAGATAGGGAAAGCCCAGTCCGCAGCCCAGCACACAGACGGTATTCCCTCCCGCCTGCAGAGCACCCCGGTGAGCATAGGTGTCGATCCCGTCTGCCCCTCCGCTGATGATCAGTCCCTGATGTTTGGTCAGATGATAGCTGAATTCAAAGGCAAGCTGCCGTCCGATTCTTGTGGCTGTCCGGGTTCCCACAATGGCTGTACTGAAAGCAGGGGGAGGCGGCAGGGTGCCTTGTACATATAATACCAGCGGAGGTGCCTTGATATGCCGCAACGTGTCTGGGTATGCTGTATCGTCTATTGTCAGAATCTGATACCCGTTCAGCTCACACTGGTGATAGATGTGTCTGGCAGGTTCCAGATTCTTCGGCAGCAGCTTATTCAGCTCTGTACGGGTGAATACATTGGAGATACGCAGTTCCCGTTCGTCGGCAAGGTAAATCTTTTGGGCGTCCGGATAAACCTTGCGGATGGATGCAATATGCTCGTTGGCAATGCCCAGACAAAGCTGCAGCCAGATTTCGTAAATGACGGATTCCATGAAGCTTCTCCCTTCTGTTGCCGACAGGCAAGCCGCAGCCTGCTCTGACGGTTGAAAATAAGGCAAATAATCACACTTGTCCGGAGGGCACCTTTTCCTGCCGTTTTTTTGCCTGAACAGGGCTTCGGTTTGTCCGGAGAATATGAGAAAAAAGTCAAGTTATGTCGGATTGTCGGGGGAGCAACTTCCTCCGGCGCAAAGCTCATACAGCAGAATGGCGGCAGCGGCGGCGGCGTTGAGGGATTCTGCCCGTCCTTTCATGTCAATGCGGACCCGCTGCCGGCAGGCGCGGATGGTTTCCGGTTTCAGGCCGTTGCCCTCGTTGCCGATGAGCATCACACCGCCGCCGGAAAAGTCTGTCTCTCTCAGATCATCGGCTTCATGAGGCGTAGAGGCAAAGGTGGCAAATCCCTGACCGGTCAGATGAAGGACAGCGCTGGGAAGATCTCCGGTGATCCAGACCGGTACCCGGAACACGGCACCCATACTGCCCCGTACAACCTTGGGCGACCAGATGTCGCAGCAGTCCGATGACAGAATGACGCCGTCAATGCCCAGTGCTTCGGCGGTCCGTAGAATGGTTCCCAAATTGGAGGGGTCCTGCAGGCATTCTAAAGCCGCATAGTGTCTCTGGGGGCGCATGGCGGCGGCATTGAATTGTCTGTCCAGGGTTTCAAATACGCAGAGAAATCCCTGGGGTGTGATGGTATCGGAGAGCTTCTTAAACAGATTCTCGCTGACAAGGGCAGTTTTTTGTGCCTTCCTGCAGAGAAAGGCATATTCTTCGGTATATTTTTTTTGAGCCGCCTCCGTTGACAGGAACAGCGGCATGGCTGCTCCGGACTGTGCCCCGTCCATACACAGCCGGACTCCTTCGGCCACAAATCGACCTGTTTCCCGGCGGTATCTGGCAGAGGATAAGAGCTTGGCGGTATCCTTCAGCAGTTCGTTTTCTTTACTGGTAATGATCATCCTGTTTTCCTCTCTCTTTCAGTGGTAGGTTGGACGGTCAGGTTTTCTTTTCCCGTGTGAGGGTTTCCGTCACACGGCTGCGGATCAGCAGAGCAGTATCGGTAATATCCAGGTTACCTACAGGAATCCGGATATCCGACCAGGCCTCATACAAGGGTTGGCGTTCCTGATAAAGATCCCAAAGGGTCTGACCGGGACGAATGACGACTCCGCGCTTGGTGAGATCCCCCAGGCGGGTGCAAAGCTCCTCATAGGGCAGCGAGAGATAGACCACCACGCCAATGCTGCGGAAGTGCTCCATGGCATCCCTGCCGTAAATCACGCTGCCGCCGGTAGCAATGACGGTTCTGCGGACGTCAAGTCCTGCGTTGATCCGGTTTTCGGCAGCTTCAAAGGCCTCAATGCCCTCCTGGGCGATGATTTCGCTGAGGAGCCGGTTTTCCTGTTCCTGGATCACCAGATCGGAGTCCAGGAAGCGATAGCCCATCAGCTTGGCCAGCACAACGCCTGCTGTGCTTTTTCCGCAGCCCGGCATACCGATGAGAATAATATTTTGCTTATTTTCCTGATGCATCATATCGGCAGGTTCCTTTCCTTTCCGGGGCATCCGGGGGATGCTGCCGGGGATTCATTTCAGTTGACCTTGTTTCTGGGACTGCCCTGGAGGAAGCTGCGGATATTTTCCGCTACAATTCCCATCAGGCGCTGACGGGTTTCAACGGGTGCCCAGGCAATATGGGGAGTAATGATACAATTCCGAACCCCCATCAACACACAGTTTTCCTCCATGGGCTCCACCTGCAGGGTGTCGATGCAGGCACCTCCCAGGTGACCGCTTTCCAACGCCTGACGAAGATCCTCCTCCACAATGACGCCGCCTCTTGCCGTATTGACAAACAGGGCTCCTGGCTTCATCCGGGCAAAGGTCTGCCGGTTAAACATCTTTGCTGAATCTGCATTCAGCGGACAATGCACCGATACGATATCACTTTGTGTCAGCAGGGTATCCAGATCGGTTGGCAGGACGCCGGGAACATCCTTCCGGCTGCGGTTATAGGCCAGTACCTGCATCTGAAAGGCTTGGGCGATGTTAGCTACTGCCTGTCCGATCGCTCCCAGTCCCACAATGCCGATGGTTTTTCCGGCCAGTTCATTCAGGGGATAGACAAAGGGAGAAAAGGTAGGGCTGCGTTTCCACTGACCCTGATGGACATAGTCGTTATAGCGGGAAACCTGATTGAAATGCTCCAGAATCAGCGCAAAGGTATGCTGTGCCACGGCGTTAGTGGAATAGGAACCGGCATTGCATACCGTAATGCCGTGATCACGGCAGTAATCAATATCGATATTATTGTAGCCTGTGGCAAACAGACCGATATATTTCAGATTTTCGGCAAAGCGCAGGGTATGGGCGTTCATGAGGGATTTATTGCAGACTACCAGGTCGGCATCCCGGATTGCCTCTGCAATTTCTTCTGTCCGCAGCAATCCGTACTGCTCCACCTCTCCGAATTCCTTCAGGCAGGATGCGTCTACCAGCCCGTCCACCACGGTCTGGGCATCTGTCAGAACAATTTTCATGGCTCTGACCTCCTTCTTTCACATTGTCGTTTCTGTTTTTCTATTATATAGCCTTTTTTTCATTAAGTCAACCTGCGGTACGACTCTTGGGGCTTTGCTCCAAACCCCACCAAGGGACTTCTCGTTCCTTGGAACCCTCGGCAGGGACGCAGTCCCTGCACCCGACGTCCGAATGATAGTGGAATAACCGGAAGGACGATTTGCATTTCCGGTCAGAATGCGCCCGCCCCAAAGCGGGGTGTTAACGCCGTGTGGGGTGGAAGCCGCGGCAATAAAGTTGAGACACGGCAAAATCGAGCGTAACGGAGTGGAGCGCTGCCGCGAATTGACAGCGGGGGTCACAGGGAAATCAATTTTTAAAAATATACCCTTTTTTCTGTTGTTCTTTGATGGAAAAAACACAAGTTTTTTTGGAAAGGGGTTCGG
>CACYCV010000344.1 GCA_902772955.1 uncultured Ruminococcus sp. | reverse complement strand
CGCGAATCGACAGCGGAGGCACTCCGCCCACCCCAAAGCGGCGCGTTAGCGCCGTGTGGGGTGGAAGCCGCGGCAGTAAAGCTGGACACGGCATAACCGAGCGGAACGGAGTGGAGCAAGGCGCGAATCGTCCCGCGCGGTCACGCGCACGCGAACACGTCCTGTGCGGTCACGCGCACGCGAACACGTCCTGTGCGGTCACGTACCGTGTGGTCACGCACTTGATGGAGGGGAAAAAATGTGATATAATGGCAGTAATATTTCCATGGAGGTGCGCTATGGCAAAGGACATGATCAAAGCAGCCGTCATCGGCGGTGGTGCTGCCGGTCTGACAGCTGCAATCGTACTGTCCCGGCGTCTGGGAAAGGGCAGTGTTGTCCTTCTGGAAAAACAAAAAAAACTCGGCCGCAAGCTATTGGCAACCGGAAACGGCCGCTGCAATATTTCCAACGAGCAGCTGTCTCCCCATCGCTATCACGGAGATGACGCGCTGATCCGTTCCGTACTCTCCCGGTTTTCGGTAAATAATCTGAAAGCTTTTTTCCGGGAGTTGGGCGTTTTGCTCCGCGCAGATGCAGAAGGGCGGCTCTATCCCTACAGCAACCAGGCCGCGACCATCCTGAGGGCACTGGAGGAAGAATGCCAGCGCCAGCAGGTCACAATCCTGCTGAACAGTCCTGTCATCGCACTCCGAAAGGAACAAGGGCATTTTGTTGTGACAACTCCCGATCAGAGCATTCGTGCCCGCCAGGTCATTCTTGCGGCAGGCTCCAAGGCTTCTCCCTCTTTAGGAGCCGACGGCAGCGGCTATGAGCTGCTACGTTCCATGGGTATTCCCCTGACGCCCCTCTTTCCTGCGCTCGTGCCTGTTCCTGTCAAGGAAAACTGCCGGAGCCTGAAGGGGGTCCGGGCAAAGGGCAGTGTCACACTGCAGGCAGATCAGCAAACGCCCATTACCCGTCAGGGAGAAATTCAGTTTACCGAACAGGGCTTGTCAGGAATCTGCGTTTTTGACTTGTCAGGTGCCATCGGTGAATTTTATCGTTTCGGTACCCTTCACCGTCAGCCCTGTCACAGCATTACCCTGACAGCGGATGTGATGAGTGACTTCTCCTTTGAAGAAATCAGAACCTACCTGCGGGAGGTCTGTCAGCGTACCCCCCATTGTCCCGGGGAAAGTCTGCTGTCAGGAGTGCTCAATGATAAGCTGGCTCAGTATCTTGCCCGCTTCTGCGGTATTCAGGGAAAACCCGCTGCCGCACTGCGTCCTCATGAGCTGAGCAAACTGGCGGCAGCCGCCAAAAAGCTGCCCTTTACCCCCTTACAGCCGGAAGATTTTCATTCCGCTCAGGTAACCGCCGGCGGCGTAGGCTGTGATGCCGTTGATCCCCATACCCTGATGTGCCGACAAGTCAGCAATCTGTTCGTGTGCGGTGAGCTGCTGAATGTAAACGGCGACTGCGGCGGCTTTAATCTGCACTTTGCCCTGGGATCCGCCTTTTGTCTTGGCGGACTGCCCGTCTGATAAAGGAGAATTGTCATGATACGACTGAATGATATTCGTCTTCCGCTAGATTATACCGAGGAGTCTCTCCGGAAAGCGGCAGCCTTACAGCTTCGTCTTCCTGCAGACGCCATTCGCTGTGTTTCACTATACAAACGCAGCATTGATGCCCGCAAAAAGGACAGAATCTGTTTTCTGGCCTCTCTGGATGTCAAGCTCCATCAGAACGAAAAAGGAATTGCCTCCAAATGCCGGAACGCCACGGTAATGGAAGAATATTTCTATTCTCTTCCCTCCTGCCGGAAGCTGGACAAACGGCCGGTGATTATCGGCAGCGGTCCCTGCGGTTTATTTGCCGGTCTGATTCTGGCACAGGCCGGACAGTGTCCCATTCTGGTGGAACGGGGACGTGATGTAGACCGGCGTACGGCAGATGTAGCCGCCTTCCGAACCGGCGGAATTCTGAACACCTCTTCCAATATCCAGTTCGGCGAAGGCGGCGCCGGAACCTTTTCCGACGGCAAGCTCAATACCGGCACCAAGGACAGCCGTATCCGGAAGGTCCTGCTGGAATTTGCCGCTCACGGAGCACCGGAGGAAATCCTCTATCTGGCAAAGCCCCATATCGGAACCGACAAACTGAAACAGACGGTAAGGAATCTGCGGAAAACGATCACCCGATTAGGCGGTACTTATCTGTTTGAAACCACCCTGTCCGGGCTGCGAATTAAAGACGGTACCATTACCGGTGCAGAACTGACCGGACCTGAGGGAAAAACTCTTCTGGAAACCGAACATGTGATTCTTGCCGTCGGGCACAGTGCAAGGGATACCTTTGTCATGCTGCAGCAGCAGAGAATTGCCATGGAGCAGAAGCCCTTCGCCATGGGAGTCCGTATCGAGCACCTGCAGGAAGCCATTAACCGCAGTCAGTATGGCAGCTTTGCCGGACATCCGGCTTTGGGCGCGGCGGACTATAAGCTGGCAGTACATCTTCCGGACGGCAGAGGTGTTTTCACCTTCTGTATGTGTCCCGGAGGCACCGTTGTTGCGGCTGCCAGCGAAGAAGGACAGCTTGTCACCAACGGTATGAGCGAATTTGCCAGAAACCAGCGCAATGCCAATGCCGCCCTGCTGGTAAGCATCACTCCAGAGGATTTCGGCAGCAGTGATCTTTTGGCAGGCGTCAATCTCCAGCGCCAATGGGAACGTGCCGCCTATCGTCTGGGCGGGGAAAACTATCACGCTCCCGTGCAGCGGGTCTGTGATTTTCTGCAGCATCGGCCTTCCTCTTCCTTTGGTGCGGTTTTGCCCAGCTATACGCCGGGCGTAACACCAACAGATCTGGACCGCTGTCTACCCTCCTTTATGACAGATGCCCTTCGTGCGGGCATTGTCCGGATGGATCGCAGACTTCATGGTTTTGCCGACGGAGACGCCGTTCTGACTGCTGTGGAAAGCCGCAGTTCTTCTCCCGTGCGGATTCTCCGGGATGCGTCCATGCAGTCTGTCTCCTGCAGAGGACTGTTTCCCTGCGGAGAGGGCGCAGGCTACGCAGGCGGCATCATGTCTGCCGCTGTAGACGGCATTAAAGCGGCCGAACAGATTTTATTATCCACTCTCCGTCCGGTGTAGCAGGGGGCTTTCCGATCGCCTCTGACGAATTCGTTTCACATCCCGTTTTATCGTTTAGTGAAGCTCTTGCTTTCCCGTTGTAAAAAAAGTTGGATGTCAGCAAAGCGAACACGTCCTGCGGGGTCACGCGCGCCGCCGACTCGCAATAAAGTAATTGATTTATGCCGCAAAAGGGAGTATAATGTAGTAGATTCTGAACGAAAGCAGGAAACCAGCCATGAGCCCATCTCACAAAGGAAAACTGATCGTGCTGGAAGGCCTTGACGGCTCCGGCAAAGGAACACAGATTGCCCTGCTGGCAGAAGCCATCAAAAAACATGGACGTTCTGTCTTTGTTACCGCGGAACCCACCAATTCTTCCACCGGTGGATTACTGCGGGATGCTTTGGGAGGATTCGTTCAGCGGGATGCCTATGAACTGTCCGCTCTGTTTCTGACAGACAGAATTTTTCATAACGTCAATCCCGTCAACGGTATCCGTCAGTATCTGGAAAAGGGCACGGATGTCATCTGTGACCGCTACTATTATTCTTCCTTTGCCTATCAGGGCATTGATGCGGATCTTCAGTGGGTCATGGATATGAATCTTCACTGTCGGGAAATCTGTCGACCGGATGTTTGCATTTATCTGGATATTTCCCCTGACGACGGTGAAAAAAGGATTCAGCAAAACCGGCTCAGCCGTGAAATATATGAAAGCATTTCCCTGCAGCAACGGATCCGTCAGCGTTTTTTTGAAGTCTTTGACCTGCTGAAGGATCACGAAACCATCAGAATCGTCGATGCCTCCCGTTCTGTGGAGGAGGTTTCGGCGGATATCATCCAAATATATCATGAATTAAAGGAGAAATGAACAATGGGAACCCACATTAACACCAAATGCGTACAGGCAGGCTATGATCCGAAAAACGGAGAGTCCAGAATGATTCCGATCATTCAAAGCACTACCTTCAAATATGACTCTGCCGCTACTCTGGGTAAACTTTTTGACCTGGAGGAGAACGGCTTCTTCTATACCCGTCTGTCCAATCCCACCCTCAGCGCCGTGGCAGATAAAATCGCCGCATTGGAGGGCGGCGTCGGAGCAATGCTGACCGCTTCCGGACAATCCGCCTCCATGCTGTCCATCACCAACATCTGTCATTCCGGCGATCATGTTGTCTGTGCCAGTGCGATCTACGGCGGCACCTTCAATTTGTTCAACAAATCTCTGCGGGAACTGGGCATTGACTTTACATTTGTGACTCCCGATGCTTCCGAGGCGGAAATCAACGCTGCCTTCCGGGAAAACACCAGAGCCGTTTTTGTAGAAAGCGTTTCTAATCCGTCTTTGGATGTGGCCGATGTGGAGCTGTATGCCAAGCTGGCTCACGCCCACAAGGTTCCGCTGATTGTGGATAATACCTTCCCTACCCCCGTCAATTTCCGTCCCTTTGAGTGGGGGGCCGATATTGTGGTTCATTCCACCTCCAAATACATGGACGGCCACGGGGTTGCCCTGGGCGGTGTGATTGTAGACAGCGGTAACTTTGACTGGACCAACGGCAATTTCCCTGCCTTTACCGAGCCGGATGAAAGCTATCACGGGGTTGTCTATACCGAAAAATTCGGCAAGGCTGCTTATATTACCAAGTGTGTCACCCACATGATGCGTGACTACGGTCCCCAGCAAAGCCCCCAGAACGCTTTCCTGCTGAATCTGGGTTTGGAAACTCTGTTCCTTCGGATGGAACGTCACTGCTCCAATGCCCTGACAGTAGCAAAGTTCCTGGAACAGAACGACAAAATCGAATGGGTCAATTTTCCCGGTCTGGAAAGCAGCAAATACTATGAAAGAGCCAAAAAATATATGCCCAACGGCTCCTGCGGCGTCATTTCCTTCGGCGTGAAGGGCGGAAGAGAAAAAGCCATGCAGTTCATGGATCATCTGAAGCTCACCAAGCTGGTCATCCACGTTGCAGACGCCCGTACCTGTGCCCTGCATCCTGCCAGCACTACACACCGTCAGCTGACCGATCAGCAGCTTGAGGACTGCGGCGTAAAGCCCAACCTGATCAGAATGTCCGTCGGCATTGAATACATCGACGATATTCTGGAGGATATCAAGCAAGCGCTGGATAAAATCTGACAGTCTTCATGATTTCCTCATAAAAAACGTTTCAGCGCAAAAGCAGCTTTATCACGTCCCAAAACGATGACGCCTCCGGTTTCATCGCTTTGGGACGTTTTCATGTTTGTCGGAGGACGCTTTCAGGAATACTTTCCCCCTTCCGGGCATATATCTATAGAAAGGCGGTGACTACCTATGACGATTAAGCTAAAAACCTTTCTCTATGCTTTGCTTCTGACGTTTCTGTTCGGCATCGGCGGCGGAATTGTCACCTATGTGGGAATGCCCCGTTACGAAGCGGCAGCGCATCCGGCATTAACTCCTCCTTCTTGGCTGTTTCCGGTGGTTTGGAGCATTCTGTATTTTCTCATGGCCTATGCTGCGGCTGTCATCTATGATTCCGGCAGCAAAGCAACCGCCAGAGCCCTGTTCGTCTTCATGGTTCAGCTGACCATGAATTTCTGGTGGTGTGTGCTGTTCTTTGGTTTTGGCCTCTATCTGTTTTCCTTTATCTGGCTGTTGTTACTATGGATAGCCGTGCTGGTCATGATTGTGCTATTCTACAGAATCAACAAATGGGCAGGCCTCTCTCAGATTCCCTATCTTGTCTGGCTGACCTTTGCCGCCTATCTCAATCTCGGCGTCTTCCTGCTGAACCGATGACAATCCCCGTCCCTCACCTGTTTCGGATGAGTTGGAAGGCTGCTGTGAAAAAAACAGACAACAACACCCGGCACACTGTCAAAAAAGTGTGTCGGGTGTTGTTTTGATCATAGGACGACATCATTCAAAAACGTATTTTTCACAAAAGCCAGCCAGAATACAGGCGGCATTGTAACTCACTTTGAACGATTCCTGTTGGCCTCTTTAACGGCACGGTTGGTTTTGTGCTGTTCCCTCAGCAGCTTGATGAGAGCCGAAGGTCTGGGAGCTTTGCCGTACATCAGAACACCTATCCGATAGATTGCGGCGGCCAGCATTCCGATAAGATAAACGGAAAGCAGCTGAATGCCGACAGAAATCAGCACCTGCCACAGTGCCACATCCGAAAGTGTCACCCGGGCAAACATGGCAATCGGGGCAGTAAACGGAATATAGGAAGAAACAATCATCAGGGGACTGTCCAGAGTGCCGGAGTTGACTGCCAGCATCACAATCATAAAGGCAGCCACCACCAGAATCATCACCGGCGCAATCAGGGTATTCAGATCCTCACTGCGGGAAGCCAGAGAAGACAGCGCTCCCAACAGGAACGAATAAATGAAATAGCCCAGCAGGAAAAACAGCAGTGCGTAACAGATGCTTTCCGGCTGGAAGGAAAGAAACTCCTTGATCTGATCCGGAAGAATATCAGAGGAAACGCTGCTCATAGAAGCCAGCGCCGTAGCAATGATAATCACCATCTGGGTCAGTCCTGCCAGACCGGAACCGATCACCTTGCCGAACATCAGATGGGAGGGTTTCGCACAGGTAATGAGCATTTCCATGGCACGGGTATTCTTTTCGGAAACCACACTCTGGGATACCATCTGACCGTACATAACAATTGCCATATACAGAATCATCATCAGAATATACGTTGACCAGAAATTCTTTGTCTGGTCTGTTCCGGTAGTAATGGTCGAAACCGTTGCCTGGGCATCAAAAATCTCCCGGCTCTTTTCGTAGGAAATCCCCAGCTTTTCAAAGCTGTCAATCTCATACACTCTCTTCAGCACGGTGCCAAACTGTTCTGTCGGATTGCCCATCAGCTGGTTGTTCTTCGTGATGTATATAAAGGAAAGAGGCTTTTCAAGCACGACAGCAAAGGCATAGTCTCCCTGATCGACCTTCTGCTTCAGAACCTCCCGATCCTCCTCTGTCATTTTCAGTTCATACTGAGGATAACCATTTTTCAGTTCCTCCTGCATCATCTCGCTCTGACCATAAGCCTGATCGCATACTGCCAGCACCGGCTTTTTGACATCCTCCGCCGGTTCACCGCTGCTCTGGGCAGCAAGTATGATTCCCGGCAGGAAAGTCATAAGGATAATCAGCATCATAAAAATGATAGTGGAAATAATAAACGACTTGGTTTTGACGCAGCCGATATATTCAAATTTCAGGACCTGTAAGATATGCTTCATATTCCCGCCTCCGTATATTCCACAAAGATATCGTTCATTGACGGCTCGCAGACACGGAAGGAATCAATATCAAAGGACTGTTCTGCCAGCACGGACAGCATTTTCTGTTTGAAGGAAACATCCCTGAGCTTGATTATCACCGTATGTCTGTTTTCCTCGTCAACGGCAGCCGACAGAATCTGATCTGTCATCTTACGAATCACGAAGGGAGCGATCTGTTCCGCCTGAGGAGATGTCACCGCGAGGGTATCACGAGGGTAGCTGCGCTTGATCTCATCAATATTCCCGTCCAGAACAATTCTCCCGCCGTTAAGAATGGCAATACTGTCACAAAACTCCTCAATATAGTTCATCTGATGGCTGGAAAACAGCACCGTCGCACCATCCCGGATCATTTCCTTGATGACGTCCTTCAGCAGCATGGCATTAACGGGGTCCAGTCCGGAAAAAGGCTCATCCAGGATAATGATTTCCGGGCGGCACATCAGGGTGGCAGCCAATTGAATTTTTTGCTGGTTTCCTTTGCTCAGGGTTTCCAGCTTTTTATTTTTATACTCGCTCATTCCCATCCGTTCCAGCCATTTGTTGCATGCCTGTCTGGCATCCGATTTTGTCATGCCCCGGAGCATCGCCAGATAAATCAGCTGTTCGGCAATCTGCTTTTTCGGATACAAGCCCCGCTCTTCCGGCATATAGCCAATCCGGATGGTTTTCCGGTCAATAGGATGACCGTCTGTCAGAACCTCTCCCCGATCCGGAAAAAACACACCCATAACAATGCGGATCGTGGTAGTCTTGCCGGCGCCGTTCCGTCCCAACAGGCCCAGAGCCGTTCCGCTTTGTGCGGTAAATGACACATTTCTGAGAACTTCCTTTTCGCCGAAGCTCTTGTCAATTTCCTTAATACACAGCTCCACGTTCTGTTTCACTCCTTTGTCACTTTTCTTTTTTGCGGCTATCATCATTATATCAATTTCAACGATTTGTGTCAATGCAGCGCGGGCGGGTGCGTGACCGCACAGGACGTGTTCGCGTGCGCGTGACCGCGCGGGACGATTCGCGCCTTGCTCCACTCCGTTCCGCTCGGTTGTGCCGT
>CACYCV010000343.1 GCA_902772955.1 uncultured Ruminococcus sp. | reverse complement strand
GCAGGTCATCTCGGTGCCGAAAGAGTGACCGTTCAGAACCTGACTGTCGTCAAGGTCGATGCGGAAAACAACCTCATCGCCATCAAGGGTGCAATCCCCGGTCCTAACGGCGGCATCGTTGTTCTCCGTGACAGCGTGAAGGCATAAGGAAGGAGGAATTTTCAATGGCTAATATAGATGTTCTCGATATGGCCGGTCAGAAGGTCGGCAGTGTGGAACTTTCCGATGCCGTGTTCGGCATTGAACCCAATACGGTTGCTGTACACCAGATGGTAGTGAACTATCTCGCTAACAACCGTCAGGGTACACAGTCTGCACTGACTCGTGCAGAAGTTTCCGGCGGCGGCAGAAAGCCCTGGAAACAAAAGGGTACCGGTCATGCAAGACAAGGCTCTACCCGTGCTCCCCAGTGGACACACGGCGGCGTTGTGTTTGCTCCGAAGCCCAGAAGCTACCGCTTTACCGTTAACAAGAAAGTGAAAAAGCTGGCAATGAAGTCCGCTTTCTCCGGCAAGCTGAGTGACGGTCAGATCGTGGTGCTTGACAGCATTGCCATGGACGAGTACAAGACCAAGACCGTTGCCAATATGCTCAAAGCTATCGGTGCGGAAAAGAAAGCACTGATCATTCTCCCCGCAATGGATCAGAAAGTGATCAGCTCTGCAAGAAATATCCCCGGTGTAAAAACCGCTCAGGTAAATACCATCAATGTGTATGACATCGTGAACGCTGACAAGGTTGTTATCGTGAAGGATGCTATCGGCAAAATCGAGGAGGTATATGCATAATGACAGCACGTGACATCATTATCAAGCCTGTGATCACCGAAAAAAGTATGACAGGCGTTGTTGCTAACAAAAAGTATACCTTCAAAGTGGATAAGAAAGCCACCAAGATCCAGATTGCCCAGGCAGTTGAGGAAATCTTCGGTGTGAAAGTTGCCAAGGTGAATACCGTCAGCGTAAGAGGCCGCCTGCGTCGTCAGGGCAGAAATGAAGGCTATACCCCTTCATGGAAAAAGGCTTATGTGACACTTACCGAGGACAGCAAAACAATCGAATTCTTTGAAGGCATGATGTAAGCCCTTTAAAAGGCAGAATGAATGGAGAATGTGCCGTTCTCCGCAAAGCCATCATGAGGAGAGTGAAAGAAATGGCAATCAAGAACTACAAACCGACCAGCCCGGCAAGACGTAATATGTCGGTGACTGACTATTCGGTTCTTTCCAAGGTGGAGCCTGAAAAAAGCCTGCTTGCTCCGCTGAATAAAAAGTCCGGCCGTAACAGCTACGGCAGAATTACCGTTCGTCACAGAGGCGGCGGCAACCGTAACAAGTACAGAATGATCGACTTCAAACGCCGTAAGTTTGACGTGGAAGCTACCGTGAAAACACTGGAGTATGATCCGAACCGCTCCGCTCATATCGCTCTGATTGAGTATACGGACGGCGTGAAAAGCTATATCATCGCTCCCGTTGGTCTGAAAGTCGGCGATAAGGTCGTTTCCGGCCCCTCCGCTGATATCAAACCCGGTAATGCACTTCCGCTGGTGAATATCCCCGTTGGTACCTTCGTACACAATGTGGAACTCTATCCCGGCAAGGGTGCCCAGCTTGCCAGAAGTGCCGGCAACATGGCTCAGCTCATGGCAAAAGAAAATGGTCTTGCCCTTCTCAGACTTCCTTCGGGCGAGCTGAGAAATGTCCCTGAAACCTGCATGGCTACCATCGGTCAGGTCGGCAATATCGACCATGAAAATGTCAAGATCGGTAAGGCAGGCCGTAAACGCAATATGGGCTGGAGACCGACTGTCAGAGGTTCTGTCATGAACCCGAATGATCACCCCCACGGCGGCGGTGAAGGCAAGTCCCCTGTCGGACGTCCGGGTCCTGTTACCCCTTGGGGCAAGCCTGCTCTCGGTTATAAGACAAGAAAGAATACCCGTTCCAATAAGCTTATCGTGAGAAGAAGAAACGGTAAGTAATAGGCGTACAGAAAGGAG
>CACYCV010000342.1 GCA_902772955.1 uncultured Ruminococcus sp. | reverse complement strand
TGACAGGAGAAAACAGGCGTGCTATACTGACCGCATTCCCAAGGAAGATGGATTGAGGAGGAGAAAGAGAATGAAGAAATTTGTTGCATTGCTGCTGGCCCTGTGCCTGGTGCTGACGGCTGCCGCCGCGATGGCGGAGACCCTGACTATGGGAACCAACGCGGCATTCCCGCCCTATGAGTTCTATGATGGCGACGTCATCGTCGGAATTGACGCGGAAATCGCCGCGGCGATTGCCGAGAAGCTGGGTATGGAACTGGAAATCGTGGATATGGACTTCAGCGCGATCATTCCTGCGGTGACAACAGGCAAAGTGATGATCGGTATGGCTGGGATGACTGTGACTCCCGAACGGTTGCAGAACGTGAACTTCAGTGATACCTATGCCATTGGCATCCAGGCGATCATCGTGAAGGAAGGCTCCCCGATTACCAGCGTGGATGATCTGGGCGCAGAAGGCGCTGAATACCTGGTCGGCGTGCAGGCAAGCACGACCGGCGACATCTACTGCACGGACGATTTCGGGGAAGAGCGGGTTAAACGCTTCAAAAATGGCCCGGACGCTGTACTGGCTCTGCTGAATGGCAGCGTGGATTGCGTGATTATCGACAACGAGCCCGCCAAGAGTTTTGTGGAAGCCAATGAAGGCCTGATGATCCTGGAGACCGCTTATGCGGAAGAGGAATATGCGATCGCGATGGCACTGGAAAATACAGAGCTGCTGGACAAGATCAATACCGCCCTGGAAGAACTGAAAGCGGAAGGCAAGCTGGATGAGATCGTGAGCAAATATATTGCCGCGGAGTAACGACTGTCTGAATCTTTTTCTGCCGCCGAAAGGCGGCAGAATTTTATCCTTTTATTGAGGTTGTATGAGCAGAAATAAAAAATGGACCCGGGCGGGGATTGTTCTGGTCGTTGTGCTGATTGCCGCCGGGATTATCGCTTACGCGGCGTTTCACGATGCCGATGTGTTAACGCTGGAAGACGGGAAGCTGAAGGGCGTGTCATCCGCCTGGCTGATTGGGTATCTGGACAGTGAGGAACGATATGTCAAGCTTGCGGATGTCGGCTTTATCGCGGAGTACAAGACAAGGGACAAAACAGCGGTCGATCCGGACGGCGACAATCTGACGAATTACTATGCCTATCAGCACAGGACGCCGGAAAACAATCCCGGGAAGATATGGGTATGTTCCGCAAAGGGAACGCCGGAGGAAGCAGCCGAAAGAGCCGGTTTTACCGCGTGGGAAAAGGAAACGATTGAAGGCAGGACTGGATATCTGGCTTCGCGGACAAAAGACGGAAACCTGATTACCGGCTTTTTCATTTCATCCCCCTATACAGGACTGAGCATTGAGACTATTGTAACGGTTCCGGAGGAAGCAGGAAAAGAAAAAGCGGATGAGCTGTTGAACGACATGGTGGCGCAGGTCCAGCCGGGGAAAAAACTGTCCCAGCTTGCCAAGGATTTCAAACAGAATTTCATCGATGGCGACCGCTATACCTTTTTGACGAACGGCCTGCTGGCTACCATGGAGATCACGCTTTTTGCCGTTCTGCTTGGTATCATGATCGGCGTGGTGGTTGCGGTGGTGCGAGCGACCTGGGATCAGAACGCGGAGAACATGCGCCAGGGCCCGGGAAAAGTTGTGATTGGCGTGCTGAACGGGATCTGCAAGACGTATCTGACGATCATCCGCGGTACCCCGGTGGTTGTCCAACTGATGATCATCTACTACGTAATCTTTGCCGGGGCGCGGGACGGTACGCTGATTGGCGCACTGGCTTTTGGCATTAACTCCGGTGCATATGTGGCGGAGATTATCCGGGGCGGCATCATGAGCGTGGACAGAGGCCAGCTGGAGGCTGGCCGGAGTCTGGGCTTTAATTATGTACAGACCATGCGGCACATTATTGTGCCCCAGGCACTCAAGAGCGTGCTGCCGGCGCTGGCCAATGAGTTTATTGTGCTGCTGAAGGAAACCAGCGTGGCCGGCTATGTGGCAGTGATGGATCTGACCAAAGGCGGGGAGACGATCCAGGGCCAGACGCATTCGCCGTTTATGCCACTGCTGGCTGTAGCCGTCATCTATCTGATCGTGGTCATGTTCTTCACGTGGCTGGTCGGCAAGCTGGAAAGGAGGCTGCGTTCCAGTGACCACTGAGAATATCATTGAAGTTCGGGGGCTGGAGAAGCACTTCAACGAGGGACAGCTGAAAGCGCTCCAGGGCGTGGACGCCGACGTGC
>CACYCV010000341.1 GCA_902772955.1 uncultured Ruminococcus sp. | reverse complement strand
GTTCACTGCAGCAAGCAGGGACCCTGTATTGCAGGCTCCGGTCATCCTCCCTCCCTGGAGGCTGACAATTTGGGGGACACCCCCAATCCCCCGGGGCACCGTACCGTTTATTTCCCGGTTAAACTTATTAAGAGGTGACGTATGACAAATAGATCAACCAGCATTTTTACAAGAGTAACTCCGCAGGAGAAGAAACATATAGAGGTCAAGGCTGAGAAGTGCGGAATCTCTGTATCGGAATATCTCCGGCAGCGGGCCCTGGGCTATTCGCCCCGGGCTGCTCTGCCGGAGACTATTCAGGCATTGCGTCGTGAGCTCAGAGATTTCCGCAGGTCAGGAATTTCGTCAAAGTCCGAGGAGGAAGTCACAAGACTTCTTGAGGACATCAGGAACAATTTGATCCTCCCTGGGAAGGAGGAATGACCAGTGGCGACCACAGGCTTCTGGCCCGTAAAGGGCAGTTTGAAGAAGGTTCTAAATTACGCTGATAACCCGGACAAGACTACAGAGAAAAAGTACCTGGATGATGATCTCTTCAATCTGATTGTTTACGCCGGAAACGAAGATAAAACAGACCAGCGAATGTTTGTCTCCGGAATCAACTGTGATGAGGATCACGCTTTTGAAGATATGATGGCCACAAAGAAACGATTCGGCAAGACCGGCGGAAATGTGGCCTACCACGGCTATCAGAGTTTCAAGCCCAGCGAGGTCACGCCGGAAACCGCACATTCGATCGGTGTGCAGACCGCCCAAAGAATGTGGGGATCGGACTACGAAGTTCTGGTGACAACCCACCTGAATACAGATTCCGTTCATAATCATTTTGTAGTGAACTCTGTTTCATTCAAGACTGGGAAAAAGTTTGAAAACCACATCCGGGATCACTACCAGCTCCGGGAGATTTCAGATCAGGTCTGCAGGGAACGCTGTCTCCCGGTTTTGAGTGGAGCCAGTTTCTATCATGGCGAGAAAGAGGCGTATTGGGCACGCAAGGCAGGAAATCCAACTCACAGGGATGTACTGAAGCAGGATCTGGAAGAGTGCCTTAATTACGCCCTGTCCTGGGACACTTTTCTCGATCAGCTCTATGAAATGGGATACACTTACGATTACTCCCGTCACAGCATCAAAGCAGCAGGCTGGCAGCGTGCAGTACGGCTGGATCGGATGGGCTATTCCAAAGAGAGAATTCAAAATCAGCTGGAGAAGAATCTGTTCAAAGACGGGGCGCTTCAGCGCTGGAACAGCTATTCTTCCAGAACCTATCACGAATATCGCCAATTCCCGCTTCTAAATCTGGCAGAACAGCTTTCATTTACGATAGAACATACCAACGATATTCTGAGGATGACGCTTGACATGGCGTTATTGATCATCATTCTGATGCTGGAGCTCTTAGAGGAATTAAACCGACAATGTAAACGTCCGCTTTCTCCCGCACTCCGTGCAGAACGATCACGGCTGAAACAGCTGGAGGCCGGGTACAAGCTCCTTTGTGAAAACGGTATTCATACGAAAGAGCAGCTTTCCGCGTATATTAAAACTACGGAAAGACAGGTCCACGCATTGGAGAAGCAAAGGCAGAGTAACAGGAATAAGCTGCGCAGAGAAAAGCCACCGGAGGAAAAAGAGAAACTCCATAGTGATTCTGCTCGAATCACGCAGTCTCTGTCATCACTTCGAAAGAATCTCAGAACCGCTGTCCGTATTCAGCAGAATATAAATACAATTTACAAACACTTGCAAACAGAATGCCAAATGGAGCAGGAAGCACGAAATCGCGAATATAATCGAAATCGTTAAAAAAACAATTCACCCGACATCACACATGAATGCAACGGGAAAGATTTTGTCAACAAGCTTTTTATCTCAGGTATTTAATAAAAACCATCTCCTCTAGAGCTAATAACACCGTTGCGGTAGATCATTCTTCCGCAAGCTGCTCCCTCCTTTACGGTTATCTGAAAGGCCCTTCACAATAATAGACCCGGTTTTTCACCAATCGTCTCACATTTTTTCGAAGCAAGGATTTTTCCCTTTTTTGCAAATACAGCAGGAACCGCCGCCTGAAATCGACTCCCGACGGCGGTCCCATTGCAAAACGCATATTATTTCAGCGAGACCTTGATTTCATCTACGCCGTCGCTGAATACAACTGACACGATTTCTGTTGGGTCCACTGGCACTACAAAGTGGATATGGCACCATTCCTCAACTCCATCATAGCTGCCGGTGGTTTCGTTGGTGGGGATTGCCGTTCCATCTGCAAGAT
>CACYCV010000340.1 GCA_902772955.1 uncultured Ruminococcus sp. | reverse complement strand
TATATTGAAAACCACCTGCAGGAACCCCTGAGCGTCAGGCTGCTGTCGGAAAAACTGGGGATATCCGAATCCCATATTTCCACGGTGTTTAAAAAGGAAATCGGTATTGCTGTGTCGGAGTATATCCGCCGGCTGCGGATTGATACTGCCAAGTCCCTTTTGCAGTATACGGAGTTCTCCTGTCTGGAAATCGCGGAATACCTGTGCTTTTCCTCAGACTGTCATTTTTCGCAGGTGTTCAGTAAGTATACGGGCCTGACGCCCAGGGAATACAGAAAGCAGAATTACCGCAGACACTGGAATGGATTTTGACGGAAAGCGTACTTCTTCTGGGAATGAAGTGACTGAAAATAGCAGCCACTGAGTATTTCCCGTTCGTTTAGAAAGAGCGAGAGGAAAGAAATCGCAAAGTGATGTGATATACGTTTGATAATCGAAAAAACACTGTTGCGAATAATACCATCATGTTGTAAAATCAAAACGCAAGGGGGAAAAAACAGATGCCTGCGTTAAGTATGTTTTACGGTATAATTGTCAGAATGCAGAGTGAAAAGGGTGGGAAGCATCATAAACCTCATATTCATGCGATTTATGGGGATAATGAAGTAGTGATCGCTATTGATGGAGAAGTGCTTGAAGGCAGTTTCCCAATTCGTCAGCTTAAAATGCTTGAAGGATGGATGGCGATCCATGAAGACGAATTGAAGGCAAATTGGCAGATGCTGAGCAATGGAGAAGGGTATTTTAAGATTGACCCTCTTAAGTGAGAAGAAAGGGAACGTTATGTTAAGGCCTACCGCGATAGAAGTTTATCCTGAACAGGATTTTACCTTAAAAGTTGTTTTTGATAATGGAGAAACAAGACATTTTGATGTCAAACCGTATATTCGTGGTGAATGGTATGGGCAACTTGCTAATGAAGCTTATTTTCGTGCCGTCAAAACAGATGGTTTTACAGTTGTGTGGCCGGAGGGACAGGATTTATGTCCGGACGAGCTTTATATGATGAGTGTGAGCCAATAATCAGTTAGCTGCACGATAATCTGCTGCAGAGAATAAATCACATATGAAATGTGCCTGTCCTTTGTACAAGGAGAGGCCTTTTTTTCAGATTACTCAGTTATCTATGCAAAGAAAGGTGTTCAACCTAAAGTATAAGCATCAGTACAGGCAGGCCTTCCTATTAGAAAAATAGCATAGTGTATTTTGCAGAAGCGATCCTGTTTTTTGGGAACCGTTCATCGTATCCTATGCACGTACCGAATAACCGGTACAGACGAAAGGACGAATGAGGAGGAACATGAAAATGCTGCGTCTGCTTGGGCGAATATCTGACGACTGCCAGCGGCAGGATTTTCGTCAGATATAAGGTCAGACGAAAAGGAGCAATCTCCCCGGTGGGGAGTTGCGACTATTGAGGCTGCGGATATCCTGACCTTGGGGAACATGATCTTCGGTGGCCGTCACTGCCATCGTCATCATTATCACCGCCATGGCAGCTTCCTGGGCAGAAGCCTTCTGCTCGGAACGCTGCTCGGACTGTTCGTGAGCCGTGCGAATGAGAATCGTACCGAGGAGGAGGGTTAACAGTGTTTGACATGAGGAATCGTACTGATCGCCGTCAGGTTCTCTCTGTGCTGGGAATAATCCTGACGTGCTCCAGCATCCCGGCCCTGCTGGTGGTTTGCTCCGAGAATCCCGGGGTAATGGTCCCCAGCATTCTGGAGGGCATTATCCTCTATTTTGGTTTGCTTCGGGAAAGGAACATCCGCGTAGCGGAACAGGAGGAATAAGCATGTTTGAGTACAGAGTGGAAGTCTATGCCGTACGCAAGGCAGAAGAGGAAATGAACCGTATGGCTGCAGACGGCTGGAGAGTGATTGCGGTATGCCCTAATCAGGCAGCTGGTTTCGGCATCATCGTCACCTATGAGCGGAACCGCTGATAGCCCCGTAATAACGGAAACGGGGAACAGGCTTTCATATTTGGGGCGGGCTTGTTTCCCGCCCCGTCTTTTGTTTCCTGACGGAATGGAATATAATCCATTCGGACTTTGATTACAGCCGGGAGGGAAGAGAAATGCGCAAAAAGATGGGTTGGACAGTCTGGGGTATCCTTGGCTTTATTTTTACCCCGATAGGACTGCTGAATATTCTGATTGGCGCCGCGGTGTGGCAGTCAAAGTCGGTTTCCTGGCAGCATCCGGATGATCCGATTGTTTTCATCTCGGTGTTCGGAGGAGTCGGCGGCCTGTTTTTGCTTCTCGGGCTGATCTTTCTCATGATCGATATTCGCCGCAGATATCTGCTCAGAAGGGCATACAACGGCGGGAACTGTGTCGACGCTGAGATTATCGGAATCAATATCCAGAAGAACGTGAACATGGTAAACGGCAATCC
>CACYCV010000339.1 GCA_902772955.1 uncultured Ruminococcus sp. | reverse complement strand
TGCAATAGATTGATTTTGTTTATCACGATATGGTTGACAAAGTCTATCTTTGCGAACAGAATTCAAAAAGAGGCACTGCCAAATGTCACTGAATTAAGTTAGTTTTACATTCGCTACTCATATCGTTTTTTCTTTCTGTACTGAAGCGGACTTGTATCGCAGGTTTCATGAAAAACATGAATGAAATGAGATTGAGATTGATATCCGATCTGTTCAGCTATTTCAAGAACAGACAAGTCGGTTTTGATGAGAAGTTCTTTCGCCTTTTCCATTCGAGCGTTCTGAACGATGCAGGAGTAGTTTTCTTTCAAGTTTTCTTTTATATATCGGGATACGTATTCCTTAGACATATGAAAATGATCGGACAGATCTTGAAGAGTTACGTCCTCAAAATGATCATAGATATATCGTTTTATAAGATTAGCTTTGATATTCGATGATTTTGAGATGTCATAGAGAAGATCTGAATCTGACTTTTCAAATATATGGAAGATAAAGCACGCTGCCAGATGATTATTGATCTCTATGCTTACAGGAGATTCGTCTTTCTGTTTCTGATGCATCACCAGAAGCATTTCGATCAGGAAATCATCGAGGCTGTCTCTGAGGATGACTTC
This sequence comes from uncultured Ruminococcus sp., assembly GCA_902772955.1. Classification (GTDB taxonomy): domain Bacteria; phylum Bacillota; class Clostridia; order Oscillospirales; family Acutalibacteraceae; genus UBA1213. The sequence continues at coordinate 3,531 of CACYCV010000339.1, read as the reverse complement.
GCTATTGAATGTCCCATACATGATCTTTTCAAAATAGGAAGAGATACCGACGTTGTTTTTGAGAAGTTCGGCAAATTCAGTTCTGAATGTGCTGCTTCGGATTCCTATGGTAACGATAGTTCCGTTTTCAACAACATCGAGATCGTGTTTGATGTGAGGAGGTATCAGAACGATGTCGTTCTGTTCAATCCTGTAATCTCCCAAAAGAGAATGATGGACAGCAGTTCCATCCAATGCACATTCGATCTCAAAATAATCGTGATCGTGGAGGACTTTCGTGCGGATATATCTGGCGGCTTTTGAAATAACAACAGATGATGCTGAAGAAAACTGGTATTTTTCCGGAGCCATAAGCTTTGCCAGCTCATTGTGGTCGTTGCGTTTCAGAAGCTCATGGATGGCAGGATCTGAGAGGATCTCGGGATTCCATAAGCGGATCGCTTCTTCGATCTGATCGCTGCTTAGTAGGATATCCGCATCATTATTCTTCCTTTTGAGATCAAACAGAAATTCATCAGATAACGTATTCTGTTTCAGTTCGTTTAGTTCTTTTTCTAGCATGTCTGTTTCCTTATAGCATAATAATATCAAAATACCGATACTTTATATTAAATATATCGGTATATTTGTTTTTTTCAGAAAGATAATATGAAAGCATAGAATAAGGAGACTTAATAATGGCTAGCAAAAGAAAACAGAATTGGGTAACCAAGCCCATCGAAAGAATTGCTTATACGGTATATTTTATTGGTCAGTTGATATTCAATGTGATCGTATCCTCCTACACGCTCATCTATCTGCTTAATGCCGGTATCAGCGAAGTCACGGCGGGAGCGATCCTGCTGCTTCCGAAGATCATAGATGCGGTGGATGATACATTTTTCGGTGTTCTTGTGGACCGAGTAAAATTCAAAAAAGGAAGATTCGTTCCTTGGATCAAACTGGCTTCGATCTTCATGCCGTTTGCGACGATATTCTTTTTCAGTATGCCGATGAGCGCATCAAACGGTCTAAAATGTGCGTGGGTGATCATCGGTTATATTCTTTGGGATATCTGCTACACGATGTGCGATGCACCGATCTATGCGCTTTCGACTTCCATGACAAACAATATGGACGAAAGGAACACCGTTCTTTCCTATACCAGGATATCCGGCGGCGTCGGAGGGATGTTGGCATCCATACTGATCCCGATGATGTATGGAGAAAACGGAATGAACCTTGGCTGGTCGAAAACAGCCATGATCATTTCTGTGATCGGCGCTGTCATGATGCTTCCCGCAGGCTTTGTGATCAGGGAACGTTATCACGGAGAAAAAGAAGAAGAAGTCGGTTTCAAGGAGATGTTTACCGGATTAGGCAAAAACAAAAACCTTGTCGTGATCATACTTGTCCGTTTCGTATTCATGCTGACAATGACTGCAGAAGTGCTGAGCTCCGTTTTTGCACAATATGTGCTGGGCAATGAAACGCTAGGTTCTTTGCTGACGATGGCGATTTCAATGCCGATTCTGGTCCTTTCACTGTTTATGCCGGCACTGATGAGAAAATTCGATAAGGTCTATCTTCATGCCTTCTTCATGGGGCTGTTCGTTCTGTCTTCTGTTATCCAGTATTTTCTTGGGTATGGTAATCTCGGAGTTGTCATCATCCTTTCGGCGATCAGAGGAATTGGCTATGGAGGCTTCTCGATCCTGTCGTTCATGTTTGTTCCGGACTGCATCGAATATGCGCAGTTTACCGATGGCAGAAGGAACGAGGGACTGTGCTTTGCACTGCAGACTTTCGTAAATAAACTCAATGCCGCAATTATCTCCTCGGTCAGCGCTTTCTTCCTGGCTGTAATGGGATTCAGTGCTGCTGATGTTACACCTCAGGGACAAAACGGCGTCTGGGCTGCATACACGATCTTGTCTGCGCTAGGCGGCGTCGCAGCGATTCCGTTGCTTTTAAAGGGATATAAATTGAGAGACAGAGAAGTAGCGATCATGATGAAAGCAAACAACGGTGAGATCAGCAAGGATACTGCTTTGGAACTGATCGGGAAGTAACATAAGATGGCAAGAATAATAAAAAGGATCCCCTGCGGAGAACTAGCGGGGGAAAGCTATGAAGGCATCAACAGATACCTTGGGATCAAATATGCAGAAGCAGAGCGTTTTGCTTATCCAAAAGAGATCACGAAGTGGGAAGGCGTCTATGAGGCAACGGATTTCGGTCCGGCACCGATACAGGACAGCACCTATCATAAAAAAGATTGCAAGGATCCGGCTAATCATTATGAGCACGAATTCATGCTGGGTGTCGATCCTTCCTATTCGGAGGACTGTCTCTACCTAAATATCTGGACACCGGAAAAGGCAGAAAAAGCGCCGGTACTGATCGTGATTTATGGCGGCGGTCTTGTCAGCGGAATGAGCCAGAGTCTGGAATTTGACGGTGACGAGTTTGCCAGAAGAGGCATCGTAACTGTAACATTCAATTACCGGGTCAATGTTTTCGGATTCATGTATCTGGACCTTCTGAAAGATAAGAACGGAAAAGCCGGAAACTACGGTTACTATGATCAGCAGACGGCAATCGAATGGGTACGTCACAATATCAAAGCGCTGGGCGGAGATGTTGACAATATGACGATCATCGGACAGAGCGCCGGTGCAGCAAGCGCGGAAACGCAGATCAAATCACCTTTGAACAAAGGGTATTTCAAACAGGCGATCATCCAAAGTTCAGCCGGGTTTTCAACTGTTTTAAAAAGCAAGGATAACAGGACTGAGGAAAACAAAAAATGGAATGAAGTCTTCCTGAGATCGGGTGTCGGAGATATCGGTGAGCTGAAAACGATGCCGGCAGAAAAACTGTATGAAACGTTCAAGGAAGTATCCTCAAAGAAACCGATCGCTTTTTGCAATGCGGTATATGATGATTATTTCGTCGGCGACTTCAGAAATGAACCCGTAGACACAAAGATCATGTATTCGATCACCTCCGAAGACGTCATGCCGTTCATATTGAATATCGTCGGAGCGATGCTTTCAAAGTCGCAGGCAAAGCTGACAGATACCTATGCATACTATTTCTGCAGAAGGCTTCCCGGTGATGATCTTGGTGCATGGCACTCAAGCGATCTGATGTATGTCTACTCCACTTTGTCGAGATCCTGGAGGCCTTTTACAAAAGAAGATCATGAACTCTCAAAGAAAATGATCGGCTATCTGCAAGCCTTCATTAAAACAGGCAATCCGAATCATCAAGGCGCACCGGAATGGAAAACGTACAACGGGAGCAAGAAATACATGTCCTTTGATGTGGAAGAGATCGGGATGAGAAAGATACCAATACTTCATCTTCTGAAGGAAACGTTGTTTGGCAAAAATATAGGATTTAAATGATCTCTTTCAGCACCATATTAAGAGGTTCAAAAATGTCTAGGTTTATGAACGATTTTCAACAAAAAGATTTCAGCCCCGATCATTCGGGACTGATTTATAATTAAAATACAGTATGTGGTGGAGGTAAACATGGATAAAT
>CACYCV010000338.1 GCA_902772955.1 uncultured Ruminococcus sp. | reverse complement strand
TTGGCTTATACAGACGGTGTTCAATGGATGTCGTGAACTATTTACTCTCACCGAAAGTTTTGGAAAGGGCAAACAAGAAAGAGGGCAGACCTGCTTTAGTCAACCCTCTGAATTACTATCTCAGTTTATTGCAGTAACATCTGTATTCATGTAGCGCCGTATACGAGACCCGTACGTACGGTGCAATGGGAGGTTGAGGGACACAGTGTCCCTCAACCTCCCATTGCTTATTTTTTATTGTGCAGCGGTTTGATGACTACTCCCTTTTGTCGGGGAAGACCCTCTTCCGGCAGTCCGTCGATCTGCTGTTTTCTGGTCAGCTCTTCATAAAAGACATACAGGGTCTGTACGCCGTTTTCCAGAATATAGTAGTGCCGGATATAAGGCACCAGCAATACCAGAAGAGCAAAAAACAATACCAGTACAGCAATGCTCTGATAGAACATGATGACGATCAGAATCGCCATGGTGAGCAAGGCAAACAAAAATGTTACCATCAAATGAATCAGCCGTTCATGCTGCCAGAATCCGATTTCGGTGAGCAGCTCCCGGCGCAGCGCTTCAATATTGCCGATGGGTTCGTCTCCCTCAATCATGCGCTGCAGGGAAACAATATAGTCTTTGAGTTTATTGCCCATGATGATCGCCCTGATTTCTGTTTATTTTTCGTTCCATGACATACTCGTTGCAGAAGAAGCCGTTTCCGATGTCAGTATCGATTGCCCGGACTTTTTTGAATCCGAGATGCTCATAGACGTTGATGGCAAAATGATTCTCGCGTTCAACGTGCAGGCGGAGTTTTTTGATGCCGTCAAATTCCTTGTGCCGGACAATGTTGTCAAACAGGGAAATCGTTCGGCGGGCAAGTCCCTGACGGCGGTATTCCGCTTTGATATACAGGCGTGAAATAAAGATATAGTCGCCGTGATTCTTAAAACAAAGATATCCTGCCAGTTCATTGTCTACCAACAGCATATAATAGATATAGCTGTCGGACATCTGCTGCTTTACGGCGGCCGTGGACTGGTATTTTTTTAGCATATAGTTGATCTGTTCCTGGGAAAAGATATCTTTATAGTAGTTGTGCCATACAAGATTGGCGGCCTTTTCAATTTCGCTGATCTGCTTTTCGGTTGCAACCGGCATAACGTCGAATCTCATTATTGTACCTCCGGGATCACTGGAAATGCGATGGAAAATGTTGAAGGAAGCGCTGCTGGGCTTGTGCTTCAGCGGTTTTAATTGTTGTCTCGGTTGATCTTTCTGCTGGTAACATGAACGTCAACCAGCTGATCCTCACGTTCTCTTAATTCGAGAGGCGCTTTGTTTTTGTATTCATAGGGCTCTGTCATACCGTTGTATTTGTAGCCGCGATAAATGATATACACGACTACACCGGTTATTACTGCACTGACGCCCAGTGCCACCAGGATAACCTTGACCCAGGAGGTCTTTTTTTCCTTGCTTTCTTTCAATGTCTGGTCGTCAATATAGTATTTGTAAGTGGAGTCTTCCGATACCAGTACCTTTTTGACAGGAGCGATGGTAACCTCATCCTCCGGGTTCTGCGCCATTGTGACAGCGGCTGCTTCCGGTTCTGCCGGATCGGCGGCTGCTTCGACTGCCAGCGCGCCGCAGGAGGAAATGGCTGCCGCTGCCGAAAGAATTGCCAGGGTTCTGGAAAAGAATCGTTTCATCATAACAGGAAATACCCCCCTAAAATACTGATCGCCATCAGAATTACAAACAGAATGCCGCCGAAGGCTGCCAGCTTAGCTTTATTCAGGGGCAGCTCGCCGTAGTTTTTGCCGGTCTGACCGTTCATGGCATAGAGGTAGTCCCTGCCGTTGTACAGATAGTTCATCATCCAGACGGGCATCATGGCATATTGCCAGTCTTCCTTCAGTGTTTTGACATCGACACTGTCCACATGAACCGTATCATAGCCTACAATGGTTTCCTGATAGATTTTTTTGGAGTATTCCTTCAGTTCATTGTCCACATCCTGCTGCACATCCGCCCGTTCGGTGTCGCGCTTTTCAGCCAGGAAGCCGGACAGATAGGCCATGGTGAAATCACGGAAGTCCTTATCGTCATAGGGATTGACATATTTCAGGGCTTTGCTGTGTTCACCGGACAATGCGGGGTGTGGGAAGCCCTTGAAGTCAATCTTACCGACACGTTTGATACGGAAGGTCTTGGTTTCGGTATATTCGGTATCACCCACGGTCCAGGTGCGGACCTTTTTGGCAGTGGCAAACATACTGCCGTCCTTCAGGGAATCAACCAGCCAGTAGGGATAATAAACGCCCTTGACCTTTTCCAGCTCTGCCATAGTCAGGAAGGATTTGGGAAGGAAGTGCTTTTTCTTGCAGAAATCAAAGAAGCGAGTCTGGGCATCCTCTTCGGTGATTTTGAAGGGAATGACCTTTTTGGGTTTGAAAGCGCCTGTCAGCCGGTTGGAGATAACGACCGGATTATGGCAGTAGATACAGAAGGTTGCGGCGGTGGTTTTATCTGCGATGACCTCTGCACCGCAGCTCTGACAGGTGTACATGACCGTATTGGAGGCAAAATCCTCAAAGCCTTCAGGAACATCGTCCTGAGGAACATCCTCAGAGACAGCTTCGTTGGTATCGAGCTGTTGATCGAGATTGCCGAATTTAGCCCGCAGCTCCTCTTCGGTAAAGGCACTGCGGCAATATTCGCAATAAAACTTCAGCTTTTGCGGGTTATACTGCAAGGGACCCTCGCAGTTGATACATTTATAAGATAGTGTTTCCATAGAGCTGTGTGTCAGACACTGACACTCTCTTCACCTCTTTTTCATAAGAATAGGCGGCGGCAAAGCGCCTGTCAAAAGCGCTTCGCCGCTGCATCAGAGTATGTCTTACTGGAAGTCAGCCTCGTTGATGGGGTCGCCGCAGTTGGGACAGAATTTCGGAATGGCTTTTGTCATATCGGGTTCAAAGCCGCATTTGTCGCATTTGATCTTTTTGGGAGCAGAGGGTCTCTGCTTACCGCAGTTCATGCAGAACTTGCCGGTGTTGCCGCCGGCACCGCATTCGCAGGTCCAGGCGCCTGTCTGAGCGGGAGCGGGCTTCTGCTTGCCGCAGTTCATGCAGAATTTTCCTGTGTTGCCGGCGGTACCGCATTCACAGGTCCAGCCTGCAGCTGCCGGTGCTGCCTGCTGGGGAGCCTGCTGCATGGGCTGCTGCATGGGCTGCTGACCATACTGTTGCTGGGCAAACTGCTGTTGCTGCTGCATCTGCATCTGAGCCATGTTGTTGTTGGAGGCTGCATTCATAAAGCCGCCTGCTGCATTCAGACCCATACCGACACCCATAAAGCCGGCCATAGAACCGCCGGAATTGGAGCCGGCAGCCTCGATACCTCTGGCGATAGAGGTCTGCACATAGGTTTCGCGCATGCTGGGATCGTTGTAGATCGCCACACGGTTTCTCTCCTGGAGAAGCTTTTTGGTATCCTCGTCATAGGTAATCTGAGTAATACCCACGTTTTTGATCTCAATGCCTCTTTCCTGACGCCATACGGGATCCAGAGCATCACGCATATATTTGCACAGCTGGGTCGTCTGGGTAGGAATTCTGGACAGCGGCTGGCCAAGGGTGGAAATGCTGCTGAGGGCTTCTCCCAGGGCTCCGATGTATTCAGACATGAAGGTGTCGTCCAGGAAATCGTCAACCTCCAGACCAACACCGTCCGTTACACACTCCGGAGGCATTACCGTATTGAAGAACTTCCAGGGCTCCACAATCTGCAGAGAGAAGGTACCGAAGGCACGGACCATAACATCAATCTTGTAATGCTCGTCATAATAGGGAACGGGGGACTTGGTGCCGAACTTGATGCCTTCCATGGGTCTGAGGTTCAGATAAATGACTCTCTGCTCATGGTAGGTATTGCCGCCGAACTTGATTCTTTCCCATCCGTCCTTGAGGGTAGCGCCGAACTCGCCGTTCATCAGCGAGGGGGAGCTGGAATTGGATACTTTATAATAGCCCGGAACCGTTGTGTAGTCAACCACACGGCCGCCGTCAACTAGACACATCAGCTGTCCGGAAGCCACCTGTATCATGGAGCCATTAGAGATTACGTTGTTCATACGCTTGGTGTTGGTATTTCTACCCTGACCGGCATCTGCAAAGATACCGGGTGCGACGGCTGTTCTCTGTCCCATCTTGGAAGGACGGTACGCTTCCAGATAGGCATCAGACAGGGTTCCGCCGACAGCGTTCATTGCAGCCTTAATAATTCCCATTGTTAACCATCTCCTGTTAAAAATATAATTTGTCTGGTTCCGGGCGCAGAATCCTGACCGACTGCCGGTGCGACAGTTCACCCGGCTCTGCCTGGATTCATCCAGGAATGCGGCCAGTTTCGGGAAGGATCCGGCGTATCACCGGGCAAAACCGGCGAGGGAACCACTTTTACATACACAAAAAACCGTACTTTTACCACGAATCTGTAAAATCGTACGATTCCATGATGATATTATACTATTATTTGTTGAATTTTGCAAGACAATTCAAAAAAATAACCGTAAATTTGTTGCAGGAGTGTCTCCAGGGACTCTGTCCCTGGACCCTGCAAGCCTTTTGAAAAAGGCTTGAGCGAAAACTTTTGATTTGGCAAAGAATTTTGGCGGGTAATGTTCAACTTGATAAATGCATGACACATTCCAGGTTTATTGTTTAGTAAAGCACATAACTTTTTCATCATATAAAAGGAAGGATAGTAGCGAAAAGAATACGTCCCGCGGGGGCACCTCCGGACAAAATTGATTTCCGTGATAACTGACAGTTAGTGTAAAATAATTCTGGGGAAAATGCCCGGTCATAACACAACCACCCCAAAGCGGCGCGTTAGCGTCGTGTGGGGTGGAAG
>CACYCV010000337.1 GCA_902772955.1 uncultured Ruminococcus sp. | reverse complement strand
GGGGGACTTTTGCGGAAAAGTCCCCCTTGACAATCCCCGAAAACGAATTTTTTCCGTTATTAGTTTCACGGATTCAGGTAATAGTATTATTTTTTGAAGGAATCAGGTGATTCATTTGAGAGAAATATATCTTGATAACAGTGCCACCACCAGGGTTTGTCCGGAAGCGGCACAAAAAGCTCTGCAGATGATGACGGAAACCTACGGGAACCCCTCCTCTCTGCATACAAAGGGCTTTGAAGCCCGTCAGGAGCTGGAAAAGGCCAGAATGGAGGCTGCGGCACTGCTGGGGGTTGAAAAAGAGGAAATCTATTTTACCTCCGGCGGTACGGAAAGCAATAATACGGCCGTTCTGGGAGCGGCAAGAGCCTTATCCCGCCGGGGAAAGCGGATTGTTACTACGGCTATTGAGCATTCCTCTGTGCTGGAAGCGGCACAGCAGGCGGAAAAGCAGGGCTTTGAGGTGATTTATCTGACACCGGATTCCCGGGGAATCATCCGTCAGGAGGATCTGGCCGCCGCTATTGACGGGCAGACGATTTTGGTGAGTATGATGGCTGTCAATAATGAGACGGGAGCCATTCAGCCGATTGAAGCCGTTCACCGACTGATTGAGCGGGCAGGCGCTCCGGCCCTGTTTCATGTGGATGGGGTACAGGCCTTCGGAAAAATGCTGCTGCGGCCCAGAAAATACGGCATTGACCTGCTCAGCGCCAGCTCCCATAAAATTCATGGCCCCAAGGGAGCGGGAATTTTGTACCTGCGGAAGGGCGCCAGAATTCTTCCCCTGCATTACGGCGGGGAACAGGAAAAAAGGCTGCGTCCGGGCACGGAGCCGCTGCCGCTGATTGCCGCTATGGGAGAGGCCGTCAGAGTACTGCCCGACAGAGAAAAGACCCTGCAGCAGATGCGTCAGCTGAATGCCTATTGCCGTCAGCAGCTTCTTCGGCTGCAGGACGTGAAAATTCATTCCGACGAACAGTGTCTGCCCTATATTCTCAATTTTTCCGTCAGGGGAATCCGTTCTGAAACCATGCTGCATTTTCTGGCGGAACGGGGAATTTATGTTTCCAACGGTTCCGCTTGTGCCGGCGGGAGGAAAAGCCATGTGCTGACGGCTATGGGACTGGAGCCGGACCTGATTGTTTCCGCCATCCGGGTGAGCTTTTCGGCAGAAAATACCATGGAGGAAATTGACATTCTGATAAAAGAGCTGCTGCAGGCGGAGAATACACTTGCAAGAGCCAAAGGAACGTGATAAACTTATGTATGGCTGCAATGAGCCAGACAGGAAGCCGCAGAATGCGGTTTAAAGGAGTATATCAGATGAAGGAAATTATACTGATTAAATTAGGAGAGATTGTCCTGAAGGGATTGAACCGGAAAAATTTTGAAGATACCCTTCTGCGGACCCTTCGCAGAAGGCTTTCCCGCATCGGCAGCTTTCAGGTTCGTGCTGCCCAGTCAACAATCTATGTAGAATCGATGGATGAGCAGGCAGACATGGATGAAGCGGCCGGATGTGTTTCCAGAGTGTTCGGCATTGCCGCCTTTGCCCGTGCCGCTGTTGCCGAAAAGGATCTGGATCAGATCAAACAGACGGCTGTGGAATATCTGCGGGAAACCATGGAGGATGCCGGAACCTTTAAGGTGGAATCCAAACGTTCCGATAAGAAATTCCCCTATACCTCTCCTGAAATCAGCATGGAGATAGGAGAATGTCTGTTGGAGGCATTTCCCCATCTGACGGTGGATGTGCATCATCCGGATGTGGTGGTTACGGTGGAAATTCGGGATTTCGGAGCCTATATCCGTTCCGGTCTGATTAGGGGTGCCGGCGGCATTCCCGTAGGAACCGGCGGCAAGGCCTGTGTGCTGATTTCCGGAGGAATCGATAGTCCCGTTGCGGCTTATATGATGGCAAAACGGGGACTGGAGCTGATGGCAGTGCATTTTGCCAGCCCTCCCTATACCAGTGAGATGGCGGAACAGAAGGTGGTGGAGCTGCTGCAGCGGGTGGCCCGTTACAGCGGACGGATGAAAATGTACACCGTACCGTTCACGAAGATTCAGGAGCAGATCCGGGAAAATTGTCAGGAAGACTACTTTACCCTGATTATGCGCCGTCTGATGATGGAAATCGCTCAGCGGATTGCCGAAGAAAAGGGTGCCCAGGCACTCATCACCGGAGAAAGTCTTGGCCAGGTGGCCAGCCAGACCATCGGTGCCATCGGCTGCACGGATGCCGTCTGCCGGATGCCCGTGTTCCGTCCGCTGCTGGGAATGGACAAGGAGGAAATTATTGAAATTTCCCGTAAAATTGATACATTTTCCATTTCCATTCAGCCCTATGAGGACTGCTGTACCGTCTTTACTCCCCGGCACCCCCGTACCAGGCCGGTTCTGGCAAAGGTGGAGGCCGAGCAGAATAAAATTGACTTTCTCCCCTTGGTGGAGGAAGCCATCGCCAATGTAAAGGTCAGAGAGATACAACCCTCTATGCTGTGACCCGGATGACTGTTGGAGGAGTGAACTAACATGAATGCTGAAATCTATTTTCCCAGAACGGGCAAAGCCTTCGGACAAACCGCTGAAAAAAGCTTTGAGACAACCGTGAAAAAGCTCAGCGATCTGCGTGTGGATATTATCTATAAAACGGAAATTGACCTGACGGCAAACAGTGTCGCGGAGGCACTGCGGGTGTCGCAGTCGGGGGATGAGAAGATCGGCATGATCTTTATTGCCGATGCCATGCCCACAGACAGCCTTTCGGATGCCAAAAAACTCTTTGAGGAAATGGGTATCTACGGAAAGGTAAAGCGCATCGAAACAGACTGCCGGGATCCCTTGGATGAAAGTCAGGAGCAGACAAGCACCGGTACCGAAAAGAAGAAAAAGAAAAAAAAGAAGAAAAATAAGAGCAGCAAAGAACAGTCTGCCGCCCCGGAAGAGGGAGAACTGATTGATATCAGTCATTTTGAGGTGTCCATCGAAAAGAAAAAGGTGTACGCCTTCACTGCGGAATTCAACAACACCACCGTGGTGCTGCTTCCTCCCCATGAAGTCCTGAATGCCGGCTTTTATGAAGTGCTGTTTTCTGCTGCCAGAAAGTTAGTCATGCCCCGCAAGAAAATTCCCTTCTGGAAGCGCTTCATTCCCTGCAAAGGAGACAGGCCTTTTGATGTGATTCGTAAGATTATCCTGATCCTGGCAATCGGTACCTTTGTGGTGTCCTCCTGTATGCTGGTCAATATCCTGGTGGTGGAGCCTCAGGTGAGAGACAAGGTGCATGAAGAAATCAAGAAGCTCCATGACACTGCCCCTGCCACGGATCTGGGAGAGAAAAAACCGACGGATGGTTCCAAGGGAGTTTTGTCTGATTTTACCAAGCTGCTGAATGTCAACCCGGATACGGTGGGATGGATTACCGTACCCAATACGGTGATTGACTATGTGGTACTTCAAGCGGAAGGGGATGCCCAGCGGGTTGCCAACGGAGAGGATCCCTACTATCTGTTCCGGGATTTCTATAAGAATGATACCAAATATGGTGCTGTCTTTATGGACTACCGCAGTCAGCTGGACGGCAAGAATATTATTCTTCACGGCCATCACATGCATGACGGCAGGATGTTTACCAGACTCACCGAGTATGACAACATTGATTTTTACAAGAACGCGCCGGTGATTACCTTCGATACCCTGTATGAACGTTCCAAATGGAAGGTCTTTGCGGTCATGAAGACCAATACCCAGGAATGGCAGGGACCTGTCTTTAACTATCTCCGGGGCAGGTTTAGCAGTGATTATGATTTTCTGAACTATATCTATCAGGTCAGGGTGCGTTCCATTCTGAATATTCCGGTTGATGTGAATGAAAATGATACCATTCTGACCCTGTCTACCTGCTGCTACGATTTTGACGACTTCCGTTTTGTTGTTTATGCCCGGAAGCTCAGAGAGGGTGAGGATAAGGAAGTTGATCTGTCCAAGGTGGAATATAATCCGGTGACTCTCTATCCGGATATCTGCCATAACTACTGGGGTGTGCCCAGACCGGATGAGGTCACCTCCTTCCAGGATGCCTACAATAAGGGCAAGATTGTCTGGTATGACGGTACCGGCAAGTGGTCTCAGAAGGATGACGATGATTTGACGAAGCTCCTGCGGGACGGAAAGGCCAATGCGGAAAAGATGCTGCGGGCAAGCTATAATAAAAAGGACTATGCCGAAGAACAACTGAAGGAAATTGATGCCATCATCGAGTCGTATATGGAGCAGATCAACAAGGCCGAAAAGGGCACGGAGGTCAACGAGCTTTATGCCACGGCTCTGGCGGAAATCGAAAACGTCAAGACCAAAAAGCAGATCAAGGAGGACGAAGAGGCTGCCAGGAAGCAGGCAGAGGAGGACAAGAAAAAAGAGATCAGTGAAGCCAAAACAGAGGCAGTTGCGGCGCTGAATTCCTCCATTGCCGGACGGGAATACCGTACCAAACAATATGATCAGGTAATAAAACTGCTGGATAATTATACCAAACGCATCAACAATTCCAGCGACCTGGAGCAGATTGAAAACCTGAAGGAACAGGGCATTGAGGCACTCACCAAGGTTGCCACCAATGATGAACTGTCAGAGAGAGAAGCTTCCCG
>CACYCV010000336.1 GCA_902772955.1 uncultured Ruminococcus sp. | reverse complement strand
GCCGTCACTGTACAGGGTATACGAGGGCAGGTTCTCGAGGTCCTCACCCGTACCGCACACGCCGCTGTCAACGACGGTTACGTTTCCTGTAGCCGCCGCAGTCATTGACATAAACCCGACTGTTTGCGAAGCAAATGCCGTTGATGAGAGCATCAGGGCTGCCAGTGACGCGGAAATCACTCGCTTAAATAGTTTCTTTTTCATTGTTTTTTTCCTCCTTGTCAGAAATACCGTTTCTTTGGTGGATCTGCTGTTGAAGTTCATTGAGTTTTTTTACTTCCTTTCGATAAGAAAAATAAAGAATCAGCCATATCATAAAATATACGGCGATCTGAATGCCAGCCATGATCAGGTATTCCCCTATTGTTACACACCAGCCGAGACAAAATGATACCGGAACGAACAATATCACAATCAGCAGACAATGAAGCACTGATGCCAGTGCCATCGGCAGCCGTTCAATCTCATGGACGGAAATGGCACCAAAGCATATTGCGCCATAAACGCCTGACAGAACCGTCTGTACCAGAAAAGCCGCCGCCATACTGCCGCACATCTGCTCAAGAGAAAGATTGACCGGTCTGAAATCCCCCTCTGAAAGTATCCCGGTCACAATGGCGATACCGTCTCCCATTATGATGCCTATCAAAAACCCAAGTGCAGCTCTGATGAGCGTTTTTTTCAGCATAGATACTCCCCCTCTCCGGAAAGGCGCTCTTTAATCAACGGAATATACCGCCGTGAGGCCCAGGTTTCCATACCATTCTCAAATTCTATGCGGAGAGTACCTATAATGGTAAAATCATATTTGTGTACCTTATTCAGATTGATAATTTCAAACCGGGATATTCTCAGAAAGTATTGACCCAATCGCTTTTCAAATGTCTGAAGCGTCTGTTTTGCGGTATAAATGCCGTTTTCGGTCACCAGACGCATCTGCTTTCCCTCTGCAGAAATAAAAACAATATCCGATTCACCGATAACACAAGCGCATTTATTACTGTCCAGTACCGTCAGCTTTTCGGCTTTGTGCCGTGTCAGACGCTCGATCAGTTCCTTCACCTGTGCATCCTGTTTGGACGCTCTGACGACAATTTCGATTTCATCCGCTGCAGCAATCTGCTCAAAGCGAACGTTAATTTTCTTCATGCGTCCTATCCCTCCTCACTGACAGCTGCGTACCATCCCGACTGTCTGGTTTTTGCTTTTGTTGACCGGGAGGCAAAACCACCCTCACAGATTCACTGCCATTACATTTTCCTTTATGGCGTGGGTGAGTACAACTGCGAGAAATAGGGTCCCGATATAGGCAGTCTGTACAGGAGGGCTTCGTCAGCCATAGGTTTTCGCACCACACCTGATGGGGCCAACCATATTTCGTGAAGCAGCATCGGCAGGCAAACTCCATACAACCCCCGCCAATAATTGTTTTTACCAGCTGCAGATTGGTTGTTATCATAGGAGTTCACCCGGCTTTCGTTTACGATTACTAAAATTATACTCAATCGAGCAAAATTCTTCAACAGTTTTGGTACAAACGGTTGCTCAGAAGGAACAAACGGAAAATGCACCGTATTTGCCATCCGCTGTCCGTATTTCCGCTCCATCACTATAGGTATTCTTCACAAGCCCGCCTTGCTTTCTCCGCAGAGTGAAAGCACATAAAATCGAATAAACAACTGTATCAGAATAAAATTATCAAAAAATATAAGGGAATCACAAAAAAATCACTATTTCTTTGAACCTTTTCCCGTTTTTTTATCTTTATATATTGAGAGGAAAGATCAAAAGCTTTAACATCGGATCCATTCATTCTATCTGCGGCGCCAGCAAAAAAATCTCTGTATCCGATTGGATACAGAGATTTTTGTTGACATAATCACTTTTTCAGAAAAGCAGCCCCCGCACGTCCTCTGTTTATGCTTCTTTCATGGAATAATTGACATCCTCATCAATCATAGATACCATGATATCGGCAATCTGAGGGTCAAACTGCGTTCCCTTGCCCATCACCATTTCCTGACGAACCTGTTCCTGCGGCAGAGCGTCCCGGTAGCTTCTCCGGGAGGTCATCGCATCATAGGCATCCGCAACGGCGATAATCCTGGCCTCCAGAGGAATATCTCTTCCCTTGAGTCCGTCCGGATATCCGCTTCCGTCAAAGCGTTCGTGATGCCAGCGGGCACCGCAGTAAAGCTGGGGCATATCCGAAATATTGGCCAGCACATCAGACCCTATACTGGGATGGGATTTGATGATGTTGTACTCTTCCTCTGTCAGCTTTCCGCTTTTTTTGATGATGGTGTCTGGAATGCCAATTTTTCCTACATCGTGAAGCATTCCCATATAATAAATCCGTTTCCGGAATTTTTCATCCTTCCCCAGTCTCTTGGCAATCTCCCGGGCATATTCCGCCACCCTGCGGGAGTGACCCTTGGTGTAGGAGTCCTTGGCATCCACGGTTCCTGCCAGCGCAGCCACCATCTGCAGATTAAAATGCTCTGACATGGCGATTTTTTCCTTTTGCCTGCCGATGATATCACTCTGATAAATCTTGGTCTGAAAGAACATATAGTAAAAAATCACACTGCACATAATGGCAATCCGAAGCACTGCATAGCTATTGAACAGAGATTCCGCAAAGGCCGCCAGACTCAGGATAACCGAAATTTCCACAATAATGAACTGTTCAAAATGATTCTTCCCCTTCCGCACGAAGGACAGGACAATCATCATCACCAGATAGCTCAGCATGACCAAATGAGGAGTCCAGCCAAGAATCCCCCGGTGGAACACCAGGTTATCATCATAATAATAGGCCACATCCGTAAAGAAAGCGGTGAAGGAAACTCCCATACCGATCAGACCGGGAATCGCCAGCAACCGCCTGACTCCCTTACGCTTATCCTTACGAAGAATTAATCCAATCAGAAAATACAGCAGCACCGGCCGTATGGAATAGCCTAGCGCCGTCACCAGCGTCATCGTCTGCGGGCTGCAGTGGAGAGAGGGTAAAAGCAGTTCCAGATCATATAGAATCAATTCCATCTGGACAAATATGATGAGCCGATAAAATTTCAACCGGACAGATTTTTCCAGAATCGGATTACTCAACAGAAACACCAACAGAAAGATCATTCCCACTACCGGAAAGAAATTAATGGTAAGAAAATCATAAGACATCAGCATCCCTCCTTTCCTCCCATTATAACACCCATCCTCACGAAAAGCAACAGAAGAAGGCGGGCGGGTGACCCCGCTGGACGTGTTCGCGGTGCGTGACCGCACAGGACGTGTTCGCGCCTTGCTCCACTCCGTTCCGCTTGATTTCG
>CACYCV010000335.1 GCA_902772955.1 uncultured Ruminococcus sp. | reverse complement strand
GAATCCTCAAAGCCGCCAGAAAGCAGCCGACCGGAGGAGGAATCCTCAAAGCCGCCAGAAAGCAGCCGACCGGAGGAAGAATCCTCAAAGCCGCCAGAAAGCAGCCGTCCGGAGGAAGAATCCTCCCGTTCGGAAGAAAGCCGTGCTGCGGTTGTTCCGGCGGAACGGATTGTTATCGGGGTTCATTCGCTGACGCTGACAGAAGGAGATACCTATGCCATGACGTCGGTTATCTACCCTTCCGATACCACCAACCGGATCGTTCATTGGAGCTGGACAGACGGCAGTGTACTCTCTATGGATGAAAAAGGTGTAGTGACTGCCAAAGCTCCCGGAACCGCTACCTTGACAGCGTCTACACACAATGGCATCCAGGATAGCTGTACCATCACCGTGGCAGCAAAACCGGAACCGGGGAAAAACATGTTTTCCGATTATCAGCGGATTGTGGATGCCACCACACCCTATACCTCCGAGGGTGTACAGCGGGATATTCGGCTGCTTTGTGAGCGTTATCCGGAGCTGCTCCGACAGTTTTCCATTGGCACCAGTACCATGGGAAGAGATATTCCCTGTGTTACCATCGGGTCCGGAACCAAAAAGGCCTGTGTGGTGGGAGGAATTCATTCCCGGGAACATATAACCATCAGCTTTACCATGCGCTGTCTGGAGGAATTTGCCGAAAGCTATCGGTGCGGACAGCCTTATGGAGAGTATGATTTACAGGCACTGCTGCAGGAATATACGCTCTATATGGTTCCTATGTGCAATCCGGACGGAACGGATATTACCAATGCCGGAGAACAGCCTCTGGTGCCTGTGGAGAATTTTGACCCGGACGATTACAAGCTGAATGCCAACGGCGTAAATCTAAACCTGAATTTTCCCTATTACTGGGATGCTCACTATGCCAATCCGGAGGTGCCGCCGGGAGCGGAAAAATATCCAGGGGCGTCTGCCGGGAGTGAAAAGGAAACCCAGGCATTGATGAAGCTCTGTGAAGAGAATCATTTCCTGTGGCTGCTGGATATGCACATTGTGGGCAACGGTATTTTCTGGAGGGATTCCAATAACGGGGTGATTCCCGGAGACAGCGCTCTGCGGGATGCGCTTTGTCAGCGTTGTGACTACCGGTATTTCGGAATGTCTATGGATGTTACCGTCTATTACGGCGGTCTGGAAAACTGGTTCCGCTATGCATTTAACAGACCCGCTTTGTGTATAGAGCTGGTTCCCTATAGTCAGTCTGCCCGCTCCTATACCTATCGCGGCTATAATAGCTACTTTGAAGATGCCGTCAACTGGGAAATGACAAAATTCACCTTCCCGGAAGCGATGGTTGTTGGAAGAAATTTCTGAAGTTATTTCCGTTGGCGTGATCTTCTTCGCAGCAGTACTATGCGAAATCCTATGGACGGATCAAAGAACCCTGAATGCAATGGGTTCCATAAAAACCGCCGGACAACGATGAAAGTCAGAGACTTTCTTGCTGTCCGGCGGTACTTGTATTTCTGCTTTCATAAGGTGGACAGATGTGGTTCCAAGAGCAGTTTTCCGCAGAAAACACCTATGATTCATCTGTGCTTTCTTTCACTTTTGTGTTGAGGACGCGGATTTTTTTCTTCATGGAAAGATATTGGGTGAGCCAGATGGAAAAATAAATTCCGAAGAAGATGCCGAAGTAAATGAGAATTCCCCAGACATGGTGGGGCATCCAGTGCAGTAAATAAGCAATCGGCAGTGTGGTCAGAGACACAATGAGGCAATGAACAATGGTTTGCTTTAAAATGCTCCAGTTGTCTGTTTCCCAGATGACAGAAGCGCCGGCAAATACGGCTCCGTACAGCAGCGAACAGACGGCCTGGATGATTACCGCGTTCAGTTCATTGCCGAACGCATTCGTCAGCTCCGGTGCCGTAGGATAATATTCGCCATGATTGGCAGCGGCAGAGATCAGAATGGTAATCAGATAGCTGATGCACAATCCGATGGGGCCTCCGATGAGAGAACGTAAAATGACCTTTTTTTTCATAGGAATAACCTCCTTATAGACCTAAAACCTGTTTGATTTTTGTGACATACCGTCTTGAAACATAGGTGACAGAACCATCGCACAGAGAAACACAAATGGTTCCGGAAAGGCTGAGATCAAAGCTTTGCACCTTTTTTAGGTTGATGATTTCAGAATTGGAAATACGGACGAAATGATATTGACTGAGCTGCTCCTCCAATTCGTAGAGCCGTTGCCTGAGGATGTATTCCTGTCGTTTCATGGAGGCAAAGGTTTTTCCGCTGCCGGTATAGATGCGAACAATGTCGGACGGCTGCAGCAGTTGTGCCAGATCATTGCGAAAACCGGTGATGATTCCCAGCGGTCTGGAGGAAAGTGTTTGAATGATGCTGTTGACTTCTTCTGTGACCTGATCGGTGAAGATCACAACCTTTGGTTCGGTACATTGAGGGTCAATTTTAATTTCGATTTCCATGTGGTTTATTCCCCCCTTTCAGTGACCTTAGTATAGCATATCAAAAACGGTTTTTCCAGCGATTCCCCATAAGTGGTCGAAAAACAGCTTTCGATGGTTGGAAGGATCCGCTATTCGGAGCCATGATGATATAAGAAACAAGCGACATCAGTCAATCCGGCAGTTTTCCGAAAAAAGAGTAAAAAAGGAAAACCAGGCTGGTTCTCAGCCTACAAAAAAAGAAACCCACGGATCTCGAAATCCGTGGGTTTTGCTTTGGTTACACCAGATTTGCACCAAAAGAGTAAATCTGGTATATGAAATTGTCAAAAAGTCCAGTAAATAAGCCACTTTTGAAAAGCTGCTGATTATCTCTTTGAGAACTGCGGTGCACGGCGGGCTGCTTTGAGGCCGTACTTCTTTCTTTCCTTCATACGAGGGTCACGGGTCAGGAAGCCTGCCTTCTTGAGCTTGGGACGAAGGTTCTCGCTGTCATACTGGAGCAGGGCGCGGGAGATGCCGTGACGGATTGCGCCGGCCTGACCGGTAACGCCGCCGCCAGCGACTCTGCAGACAACATCAAACATAGCTTCTGTGCCGGTGAGAGCAAGAGGCTGACGAACGATGAGCTTGAGGGTTTCAAGACCGAAATAGTCGTCCATTTCTCTGTCATTGATGGTTACCTTGCCGGTACCCTTATACAGTCTGACTCTTGCTACAGAGCTTTTTCTTCTGCCTGTGCCGTAAAAATAGGGTGTCTTATCGTACATAATCAATTGCCTCCTCTCTTATTAGTCCAGAACGATGGGCTTCTGAGCCTCGTGCTTGTGCTCACTGCCCTGATAGATGTGAAGTCTTGTGAGAGCCTTGCGGCCGATGGTGTTGTCCGGGATCATGCCCTTGACAGCCAGCTGAAGAGCAAGCTCCGGCTTCTTTTCCATCAGTTCGTCATATCTGACAGACTTCATGTGGCCGATAAAGCCAGTGTGATGGTAATGATACTTCTGCTCTGCCTTTTTGCCGGTCAGAACAGCCTTTTCCACGTTGGTTACGATAACAAAGTCACCGCAATCTACATGAGGAGTAAAGGTGGGCTTATTTTTACCGCGAAGAAGGTCCGCAACCTGGACAGCCAGACGACCGAGAGACTTGCCCGATGCGTCTACAACATACCATTTGCGTTCAACTTCGCCTGCTTTTGCCATAAAAGTTGACATAGTAGAATCCTCCCTGATTTCCGATTTGTCTATCCAAGAAAGCGCATCCAATCAACGCGCTTCATGTCACAAGATAGATGATAACACAGTTTTGAGGTCAAGTCAAGAACTTTTTTGCGATTTTGAATTTAGCGTCGTACAAACTCGTAAAATCTTTCATATTCGAACTTATACACGTAAAAACTAACTTTCGATTTTTAAAATTTTGTTCTGCGGGCGCCCCCCCTCATCCCGAAAACGGACCAATAAAATGCGTCCTGCATCACACAAGGGTTATTGATGAAGCGGTTTGCTTTTTTACAGAAGTTCCTATGGTGTTTTGCACTCTGCGGTGTGCGCCCAGGGACTCTGTTCCTGGACCCTGCAGCCTTTGAAAAGGTTGGCGAAACTTTTGCGGTTGCTAAACTTCTTCCGGTCAAAAAATCGCCCCAAAGTATCTCGAAATATCCTGCAGGGTTTGGGACAGAGTCCCAATATTCCGGAGAAGAAAGCTGATTTCCGTGCAGAAGGGCAGAATTGCATTGCAGTTTGGGAAAAACATGGTATAATGAAAATAGATTGAAATGAAGCATCCGGAATCAGCCTGCTTTTGGGAAATGAGGGCGCGGTTGACTGCTTGTCATGAGTGCTCCGGTGTTTCTGTGCATAACGGAAGGGACTGCCATGAAAACAAAGATTTTATCCGCTTTGCAATCCGCGGAGGATTATTTGTCCGGGGAGACATTGAGCAAACAATTTGGAATTACAAGAAGTGCCGTGTGGAAGCATATTGTGGGGCTGAAGGAAGAGGGCTACCAAATTGATTCTGTCCGGAATAGGGGTTATCGGCTGCTGTCGGCACCGGATCGGCTGGATGCCGGCGCAATCCTTCAGCAGATTCCATCTGCGGCTGTGGGTACCGGTCTGAAGGTCATGCAAACGGTGGATTCCACAAATGAAGAAATGAAACGGCTGGCGCGTAAAGGCGCCGAAAACGGTCTGATCGTAGCCGCGGAATGTCAGACGGCGGGGAAGGGACGTTTTTGCCGTACCTGGAGCTCTGAAATGGACGGCGGACTGTATTTTTCCCTGCTGCTTCGTCCGGAGCTGCCACCTGCGGATATTGCCTCGATTACGTTGGCGGCCGGTTTCGGTGTGTGCCTGGCGGTACGGAATTTTACCGGAATAGATGCCCGCATCAAGTGGCCGAATGACGTAATTGTGGGAAAGAAAAAAATCTGCGGCATTCTGACGGAAATGGCGGCGCAGAGTGATCGGATTGATTATGTTGTTATCGGTATCGGAATCAATGTCAACAAGGAACAGTTTCCGGAGGAGATTGCTGACAGAGCCACGTCTCTGATGCTGGAGACCGGCAAACGGATAGACCGCAATGCTTTTTTTGCTTGTGTGATCCGCTATCTGGATCGTGTCATCGGAGATTTTCTGGTGAGTCTGTCCCTGTCGGATGTTGAACAGTTCAAGAATCTTTGCGCAACCATGGGCAGGGTTGTTTCGGTGCAGCGGGGAAATCAGACTCTTTCCGGAACTGCTTGCGATATCTCGCCTCTGGGAGAATTAGTCGTCAGAATGGAAGACGGAGGAGAATTGGTCATTAATTCCGGAGAGGTAACGGTGCAGGGGATTTATTGAGAGACGGAGAAATGATGACAGGGAGCCGCTAAAAACCTCCTGCTTTGCTGTGGCTCCTCCAGCCAATCAGTGTTTACAAAGACATAAAAAGCAAAGAACCATCGGCAAGGTTTCTGCATCAGGGAACCTTGCCGATGGTTCTTTGAAAAAATCAGGGATCATGGAGAAGCAATGGAATCACTTTCGCCTTACGGCTCAGCAATCCGGTGCTGTATAAGTTCCGCCAGCCAATCTGCGAACATTTGTGTTTTTTTGACGAATCCGACGGCGCAATACAGGCACTGGATTTGACCAGCGCTTTATTAACAAAGACGAAATGTATCCCGCCCCGGCCACAGAAACCAACTTTCCAAGAGTTATGAGGTTACGCGCCGATTTGTTTTCCCATAACGATGGTGGTGGTAAAGGTGGTATCGGTACAGCTGAGCTGCATCATGGCACCGTAAGAAGCAAGAGTTTTGCGGATATTCCGCATCCCGTAGCCGTGATTGCCGGCATCGGCTTTTGATGTTACGCGGACATCATTGTTGAGGGGAGTGCAGTCCACTTTTGCGGCTACACTGTTTGAGATGAGGATAATCCGCTGATAACCTGTTTTGCGGAAGGAAAGGGTGATTTCTCTGGAGGGGAGATTTGCCACCTTGGAGCAGGCTTCAATGGCGTTGTCGATGGCATTGGCAAAGACAGCGCAGGTGTCAATCGGCTTCCAGCCCAATCCTCCGTCGATCACGCCGGTGATCCGCACACGAATATGGTTCCTGCCGCATTCCGGCAGCTTGGAGGAGATCAGAGCGTCCAGCATTTCATCTCCCGTAACGATTTTGGGAGAGAGGGCGGATATTTTACCTCGGAGTGTATTGATGTATTCCTCGGCTTTTTCGTAGTTTTTGGATCGCATCAGCATGGACACGGCGGTAAGATGATTATTGATGTCGTGCCGGAAGGAACGGGTATCTGCCTGGGCCTCCCGGTAGAGATTCGATGCCACCAGTTCCGCTTCCAGGAAGCTTTCGTTGCGCAGGCTTTGTTCGTTGAAATAAGCACTCTGGCGGTTCTTGACGATGAATAGCGGCGTCAGAAGAAGCAGTGTGGATGCGAGAAGCTTCAAAGACCAGAAGAGCAGCAAAAAAGAGATGTTTGACAGGTTGCTCCGGACATCAACAAAAATCAGCAGAACATGAAACAGCACGGAAAGGGAAAGATAGATGCGTACCAGCATATTTTCGAATTTCCGGAAGGGAAGAACCAGCTTTTTGACAATAAAGCACTTGTACAGCAGCAGGGAAATGAGTACAAACAGCGGAAGAGCAAGGGCATACTGTGCAGCATAGCCGGAGTAGAAGACGGAATCCTCCCACAGAATTTTAGAAAGAAAAACGCAAAGCTCCAGCAGCACTCCTGCCGTCAGGATCAGCTGCAGGAAGTGAATGAGCAGCTTGTTTATGGGAACCCCTTTTTTCAGAATAAGTATGGCAGGAATGATCAGAGCAATACTGATCCAGAAAACCGCGCTTCTGGCGGCGGGATGGATGCTTGTTGGAAGCACAGCACTGGTAACACTGCTCGCCAATGCTGTGAAGGCACTGATAAGCAGGCTTGTTCTGGTCAGAGCGACGGATTCGTTATAGAAGCAGTGAACGAGCAGAGCGGCGGTAACGATTATAAAATACAGAAGCAAACCCAGGGATATCGTCGTCAGGATTGTTAACGAGCTGGAATGAAATACGGTTCCCATCAGAACGCCTCCTTATTGATCAAGGCAACCAGAGCATTACGGAACTCCGCTTCCTTGGTACGACCGACAGGAAGATGGTAGCCTCCTGCCACGGAAACATCCTTGCCCCGAAGTGCAACGACCTTTGTGAGGGAAACCAGGTAGCTGCGGTGAATCCGGAAAAAGCCCTCTGTCTTCAGCTTAGCCTCATAGTCATTGAGTTTGCCTCTTTGCTCAAAGCAGCCGTTCAGAGTGTAGACGACGATTTTCTGATCCTGTGCCTCAATAAAGATAATATCCAACAGGCGGATACGGTATTCTCCTTCGGAATTTTTGACCCAGAGAAATTTCTGGGTGTTTTGTTTGGCGATGACATAATCAATCACCTCACGGATGCCGCTTTCCGATGCCGGCTTGGTCAGGTAGCGCAGGGCGTTTACCTGATAGCCCTGGATGGCATATTCAATATGTCCTGTCAAAAATACAATGTACACGTCCTCACTCATGCTTCTCAGATGATGGGCAAGGGTAATGCCGTCCATTCCGGGCATTTCAATATCCAGAAAAACGATATCATATTTTTTGATGGGAAACTGCTGCAAAAGCAGCTTGCCGTCGGAAAAAAGGTCTGTTATCATTTCCATACTGTTATACAGTCTGTTGACGATGGAATTCAGGTGTATCAAAAAGTGCTTTTCGTCATCACAAACGGCAATTCTCATAACGCGGTTCCTCCTGACTTTTTAAGCTCGGTAATCTTCTGTATTCATTATAAAACAAAATATTACCGATTGCAAGCCCGGTACCTTCCGGCGGGTGACCCCGCTGGACGTGTTCGCGGTGCGTGACCGCACAGGACGTGTTCGCGGTGCGTGACCGCACAGGACGTGTTCGCG